>JALSTL010000001.1 GCA_026983755.1 Melioribacteraceae bacterium
CCTCTTCAAAGCTCGGATAATCTAACCAAAGGTTAAACATAAATCTATCCAATTGAGCTTCGGGCAAAGGATAGGTTCCTTCTTGTTCAATAGGATTTTGTGTTGCAAGCACAAAGAAAGGATTTGGTAAAGCATATTTTACACCGGCAGCGGTAACGGTTTTTTCTTGCATTGCTTCTAATAAAGCCGCTTGGGTTTTGGGTGGTGTTCTGTTAATTTCATCGGCAAGAATTATGTTTGCAAAAACCGGACCTTTAATAAAACGAAACTTTCTTTGTTTAGTAGTTTGGTCTTCGTCTAAAATTTCCGTTCCGGTAATATCACTCGGCATTAAATCCGGTGTAAATTGGATTCTGCTAAACTTTAAAGTTAAAGCTTCCGAAAGTGTTTTGATAAGAAGTGTTTTTGCCAAACCCGGAACACCAACCAAAAGACAATGTCCGTTGGCTAGCAATGCGGTTAGAAGATTTTCTATGGTTTCTTCTTGTCCTATAATTACTTTGGCAATTTCATTACGTACCAAATTTATTTTTTGTTGAAGTAAATTAACCAGTTCTACATCATTCACATTATTTTTCAAAAGAAAACCTTATAATCTTATTTGCCAATAAATATGTTTTTTTATTTCGTTGATCCATTTATTAAAAAGTTGTTCTCTTTTTCTAAGTTCGGCAATTTTTTTTATACCTTCATAATCGTCTTGTAAATTTGCCTTATGCCTTGGAATACGTTTAATAAGTTTTACAATATGAAAACCGTAATTACCGTTACCAATATCAAGTCTTTTGGGATAACTAATTTGTCCTTCTTCTAAATTGGATATTTGCTTCAATAAAGATTTTTCCAATTGACCTTTTTCAAATGTGCCCAAAAGTCCGCCAAATTTAGCCGTTTGTTTATCGTCGCTATATTTCAAAGCATAATATTCGAAGGTATTTACTTTTTTAACAATACTGTCTCGTATTTCCGTTAATTTTTCAATAGCTTGCAAATCGGCATCGTTATCGCTTTTGGGTTTAATTAAAATGTGTCTTGTATGAATGGATTCGCCTCTACGTTCGAGCATTTGAATTATATGAAAACCAACGGGCGATTCTATAACTTTGGAAATTTCTCCTTTTTTTAGTTGGAATGCGGCAGATTCAAATTCGGGATAGAACACACCTCTTTTAACAAAACCCAAATCACCGCCTTCGGTAGCACTACCGGGATCTTCCGAATATTTTTTTGCCATTGATGCAAAATCGGCTCCGTGTTTTATAGAATCTAATATCGACTGTGCGCGATTTTTGGCAAGTTTTTTTAATCTGCCACTTGCTTTGGGATTAATAAATATATGAGCAATTTTAAATTTTTCCGAAATTGTTCCCAAAGAATCTTTATAGATATTGTAAAAATCTTCCACATCTTTTCTGGAAATATTTATTTTACCGAACTTTTGTTGTTTTAATTTTTCGGCCATAATATTTTTCTTGGTATCTTCTCTCATTTCGTGTTTAATTTTTTCAACACTCATTCCGTAAGCTTGCTCCAATTTTTCTTGAGAACCGTATTGTTGCTTATAGTAGTTAATTAAATAGTCCAATCTGTTGTTAACTTCCTCGTCGGTTACTTCAATGGAATCCAAAATTGCTTGGGCATATACCAATTTGTCTTCAATAAGTTTTTCCAGCAATTGTTTCTTTAAGGTTGAATCATTTGGATTCAAATTTCTTTGTGAAGCAAACATAGCGGTTTGAAAATCCAATTCCGACTGTAATATAACTTCGTCATCCACTACCGCAACAATTTTATCCAAAATTTCTTGCGCATAAAATGTTTTGATAAAAACGAATAGAAATAAAATTAGAATGATTTTTTTCATTTATTTTCCTTAATAATCTTAACATGTTTCTCGGAAATGAGTTTATTAATGTAATTGTGTATAAGTTCTCTATTTCTAAAGGCTTTATATAATATTTCAACATCTTTTTTAATATAGTTAAATTCCGGTACGCTGTTTCTGCCGATTTTTTCTTTTTGTTGAACAACAACAAATTTGTTAAGTTCCGTTTTTATTACCAAACTTATTTCGTTTTTTAATTGTTCATTTAAAATTCTTAATATTTTTTTTGAGGGTATTTGTGAAATTTTAATCAATTTATTTTTATAATTTTCCAAAACAGAATTTTTATTTTTAATTTCCTTTTCCGCTTCGTTCCAATTTTTTAATAAAGCTTTTTTTCTAAAATTTATGGCATCTTCTTCGTTTGTAAAACTAATATAATTAAGAATGTATGCATCGGTATGAAGAATAAAATCATTTCTATTTTTATTATAAAATTTTAGTAATTGAGCTTCATTGTATTCTAGGTTTGTTTTGTTTAAGAATTCTTTAATTACCATAGAAGCCGCCAATTGTTTTTCGGATTGCTTGGTGATATTATTAAAGTATGTACTTTTTAACAAACCTTTTTGTTCTGCTATTTGATATAATAGTTCCGTTTCAATCCATTGACGAATAAATTCGTCTTTAAATTCAAAGCTGTAATTTTTTTCTTTCAAATAATTATTAAGTTGTTTTTCCGTAAGTTTTACGTTACCAACTTCGGCAATTATTTTTGGTTTTATTGTTTCTTTTTTTTTACATCCCAAAAGAATAATAACGAATAACAGAAATGTTATGTTATTTTTAATTTGTTTTATAAGCATTTTTTAATTCTTCATAAAACATTTCGGGTTTATATTTTTTCTTTAAACTTGAAGTATATTCTTTCTCCAATCGTGAGCTTTCCATATCTTGAAATTTTCCGGTAACTTCAGCTCTTGCTTCTTCAAAAGTTTTTAGTCTTCCTGGAATTTTTTTAATTAGTTTTACAATACTCCAACCGTTTTTATTTTTGAATATTTGAGAAATATCTCCAATATTATTAAGAGCAAAAGCATGTTTGGCGGCTTCGTTTTTATCGGCATTTATTAAACCTTCATCGCCTCCGTTTGTTTTGTTCTTTAATTTTTCGCTATATTTTTTTGCAACTTTTTTAAAGTCTTCTCCTTTTTTAATCATATCGAAATATTTTTTAATTAAAGAATCTTTTCTGGAATAAATTTCTTCAAATTCAACTTTATCCGGTATTACATATTCATTTTTTGTCTTTTCCCATAAAGCTTTAATCTTTGTACTATCCATGTTTATTTTGTTCCAAACTTCTTGTTCTTGTAGTTTGAATATATAAATTCCGTTTTTATATTCGTTCATCAATTTTACAAATTCGGTATCGTTTTTCAATTCTTTTTCGGCTTTTAATTCCAAAAGTTTCATTTCTTTGAAACCTTTGAGCATACTATTAATCAAGTTGTTGTTAATAATTTTACCAACGTTTTTATCGTTTTTAATATTGTATTGCACCAAATCATCAAGCGTATATTTTTTATTATTTATTTCCATTAATGGAATAGCGGTTGCTTTTTTATGCAAATAGCTATTAAAGTAATTTTTATTTAATCTTGTTTTGATTGTATCGTTTGCTAAAACCGTTTTAAGTGCATCATTATATAAAACAAAGTTGAATTCTTTAGCAATGTTTTTTATAAGTTGTTTTCTGTCTCTTTTTTTTCTTGCTCTTTCATAAATTGAAGAAAGTTGTTTTTTTACTTTTGCGAAACTCGGATATGGTTTTGCATCTAATAATTTAATCAAATGATATCCGAATCTGGTTTTAACAATGTTGGAAACTTCACCTACTTTAAGATTAAAAACCGCTTCGTCGAAAGGTTGCACCATTTGTCTTCTTGAAAAATAACCCAAATCTCCTTTTCGTTTTTTGGAACCGGGATCGTCAGAATATTTTTCTGCAAGTTTACCGAAATCTTCTCCTTTGGAAATTCTTTCTTTAATTTTTTTTGCTATTTGATATACAGAATCTTGTTTGGTTGAATCTCTAAAATCCGCTCTTAATAAAATATGAGCGGCTCTTACTTTTGGTATTCTGTTCCTTCTATCGGTAACTTTGATGATATGATATCCGTAGCGAGTTTTTATGGGTTTGGGATAAATGTGACCAACAGGTGTATTGTAAGCGGCATCTTCAAAATCCGGAATAACAAGTCCTGCGGTAAGATAGTAAATATCTCCGCCTTTTTTGCTGGAAAATTTATCTTGAGAATATTTTTTTGCCATCTCTTCAAAACTTGCACCGTTTTTAATTTTGTTAATAATATCATAAGCTTTTTTTTCCGCTTCTTTTGGAGAAAGTGTATCGGTTCTAATTAAAATGTGACTTATTCTCAGTTCTTCTTTTCGTTTGTTATACAGGTCTTTTATTCCTTTACCATATAAATGTTTTTCCAAATAGTATGAAACACCAATTGATTTACGGTATTGGTTAAGTTCATTTATTATTGATGTATCTTGATCCAAATGCTTGGCTTTTGCGTCGGCAAGTTTCATTTTATATACTACATATAAATCGAGAAAATCTTTTAGTTTTTGTAAAGAATCTTTTTTAGCCGTTAGTATGTTTCCGGTACTTTTTTCATAAGCTTTTTCAAATTCCGAAATTTTAATATTGGAATCATCATATTTTGCAACAACTATTTCAGATTGTTTTGGAGAACATGAGATTGCAAGTAAACTTAATAACCCCAATAGTACAATCAATTCTTTTTTGAACATATTTATTTTCTCCTTTTAAATTTTTATTTAATCTTAAATTTTACCTATTGAATCTTATAAAATCAATGTATATTATTTTTTTACCCGATAGATACGAACCGAATTAAAAAAATTTTTATTCGGTAATTTATAATTAGCTTAAAATTGTAAATTATGTTGCACCTTTTCTTTGCTCGATAAGGTATTTCAGTTAATTTTATTTTTTTCAGGTATTTATATTAATCATTCTTGTTCGTTTTTTTCTTTTGATAGTTATATGAATTTCTTTCCCAAAATATTCCTTCGGAATAACCTTGTATATTTTTGTTATCATTAACTGCTTCTAATCTTTTTAATGAAATTGCGGCAAATTTTTCATCAAGTTCTACACCTACAAATTTTCTATTTAATTTTTTTGCTACAACGGCAGATGTTCCGGAGCCAAGAAACGGATCGAAAACAGTGTTGCTTTGTGTGCTACTGGCCAAAATAATTTTTGCTAAAAGTTTTTCCGGTTTTTGAGTTGGATGTTCGGTATTTTCTTGCATAGACCAAAACGGTACAGTTAAATCCGTCCAAATATTAGACGGATATGTTAAACGAAATTTTCCGGTTTCTTTTTCATGCCAATCTTTCGGTTTACCGTTAACTTTGTAAGGAGCTAAAACTTTTCTTTTAAGTTTTACCGAATCAACATCAAAGTAATAATCTTTTGAATTGGTGGCAAACCAAATATCTTCGGATGAATTTTTCCAATTTTTTTTTGCTCCTCTTCCTTTTTCTCTTTCCCAAGTTATTCTGTTTCTAACTGTAAAATATTTGTTTAATACCAAATGTATTGATGTGGAGGTAAGCCAATCTCCGCAAACGTAAATTGATGCTTCGGGTTTTAATATTGATTTAATGTTTAATATTAAATTCTCTAACCATTCAGAATATTTTTTTATTGAGCGTTTATTAAATTTATTGGTATTAAATGTTTTGGTTAGGTTATAAGGAGGATCGATAAAAAGCAAATCAACAAAATTTTCCGGTAGGTATTTTATTGCTTCAAATATATCTTGATGAATTATTTTATTTGTAATTTTTTCCGGATTTACTTTTCTGTTTAAAACAATAAATTCTTTTGAATATTTTTTTATTTCATTTTTAGAAATGGTAATGGTTCTGTTATGTGTAGCTTTATTGTTCTTATTCATAAAAATTTATCTTATTTCCGTTCCTTGTTTAACATTATCATCAACTTCTATAACTTTTAATTTATTATTCTTGTCCTCAACAGCAAGTATCATTCCTTCGGAAAGTTCACCGAATAAT
>JALSTL010000002.1 GCA_026983755.1 Melioribacteraceae bacterium
AATATATAGCAAAACAAATATTGTTAGTACAATAACAAGTATTAATCTGCAAAATGTTTCTAATGGAGTTTATTTTGTTACATTAACAACAGAAAACCAACGGATTACTAAAAAACTAATTAAAAAATAAAATGGAACATTTAAAAAGTAATTTGTAAATTAGTAGCCTTAAATCAATCCTTTTATATTATAAAACTCCCTTTTTTTAAGGGAGTTTTCGTGTATCTATGGAGGGATATATATCTTTTTCTGATGTAAAATTTAGGTTTCTTATAATTTTACAGATTTGTTTTTATGTCAAAATTTAAAATGTGATGAATTGATAAACAAGATTGAAAGCGTTGAATTACTTTAATCCGTACATCATTCCCCTCTCGAGAGGGGTTAGGGGTGTGTTTTCTCTTGATAAAAAAAACAGTGAAATAAAGACTAGAAAAACAGCTAATTTATCACTTAAAAAAAACGTTTTTTTTACACCTCTGTGAGCCCTTGTAAACAAAGGGCTTAAAATACCACTTGTGGCATCGTAGAATGCCACAAGTGACATTATTAGAAACTACTTGTGGTATATTTTTAATTCTTATGGATTTAATAAAAATTATTAAAAGTGATTAGTTATTAAAAAATGACTTTATTTTTAGTTAAAGGTTTATTTTTTATGTTGCTTGTTATGCAGTTGAGATTAAGTCTAAGATCTAATTTCTAATTGAGAAACAATCAAAAAAAATTTTATTGAACACTGCTTTTTTTAAATTCGTAGTGTTTTCAAAAAATAAATAAGTTGTAAACTTAATATTTGTTAATCTAACTTTTATAAAATAAATGATATAAATTATTATATTTGCAGTATAACAACTATTTTCTTACATTATGATTAAAAAATACCCTTTTTCTTTGTTTTTTTTACTTTTTATATATGCAATCTCTAGTGGTTTTTCACAAGAATCAAATTTGACTGTTAATAATAGAGGTATAAATTCGTGTGCATCAGAGTTAATAATATCCGAATATATCGAAGGTTCTTCCTATAATAAATATATTGAAATTTATAATGGAACAGGAGCTTCCATTGATATAGGAGACTATGAAATTCGTATTTATTCCAATGGAAGCTCATCTCCTTCTTCTACGATTGCTTTAACATATTTAACATCTTTAACATTATTAGATGGCAATGTATTTGTAATTGCAAATTCTTCGGCTTCTGCTTGGGGAGGAACTCCGGATCAAACTTCCGGAAGTTTGAGTTTTAATGGAGATGATGTTGTAGAATTGTATAATATAGCTACTAATATGAGTGTGGATATTATTGGTAAAATTGGACAAGATCCCGGGTCAGAGTGGGGAAATGGTCTTACTTCAACAGCCAATAATACATTGGTAAGAAAAAGCACAGTTGTAAATGGTGATACTAATGGATCGGATGCTTTTAATCCTGCGGTAGAATGGGATGGCTATGCTCAAGATGATGTTTCTAACTTAGGTTCTCATACAATGACTTGTGCTCCTTGTACAGAGCCTACAACAGATGCAATTTTTCACGCAAATTCGCCTCAAAGTGTCACTACAAATTCATTAACTTTAAATTGGACAAATGGTGACGGTGCAAATCGAATTGTAGTGATGTCTGTTAGTCCAATTACATTTATACCAACAGACGGGCAAACCTATACAGCCAATACCGCTTATGCTACATCTCCTGCTGTAGCAACGAATACTTATGTTGTTTACAACGGAAATGCAAATACGGTGGATATTACCAATCTAGTTCCCGGAACTTTCTATTACACCAAAATATTTGAATACAATTGTAATCCGGGAAGTGAAGATTATTACACTTCCGGCACACCGACAACGGATTCTTTTTACACCAAACCGGAAAAACCGAATACCTTTACAAAAGTATGCGGAACAGAGACTACTATCAGTTTAGAATGGTCAGCTCCTGCAAACGGTAATTACACGGGTTTTTTATTGGTTGTAAGAGAAAACGCGACACCTCATAGTGTAAATTCAATTGATCCATCTTCCATAACAAATGCAAATACCAACTTTATTCTGGCAGGAACTTACGGAGCAACAGCTCCAAACTCTAGATTTTTATATGTAGGATCAGCTACAAATGCCACAATTACCGGTTTAGCACAAGGCACAAATTATACCTTTGCAATTTTAGCTTTTTCCGATAACGGAATTGATTTTCGATATAGTGTACCTAAAACATTAACAAGAACCATTGGTTTGGATAATGTTATCAATGCAAATGCAACGGCAAGTGATATGCAGGCAACAATAAATTGGACAAATCCCGGTAATTTATGTTATGACGAAGTTTTGGTTGTAATAAACGAAACAAACGGAATTTCATTTTCTCCTTCAGGAGATGGCTCAAGTTATACGCCAAATACGGTTTACACCACGCCTGATCAAGTGGTGTATTTAGGTGCCGGAAATAATGTTATTGTTACAAACCTTACTAACGGTACAACTTATTATGCCGAAATTTTTGTACGTAACGGTACAGAATGGTCAACAGGTGTTGAGGTTTCCTTTACGCCAAACAGCCAAACTATTTTCAAACCCGGAGATATGGTAATTGTAGGGTATGATAATAAAGTTGGATCATCTGATGATGTGGTAACAATTGCTACTTTTGTTGATATCCAACCAAATACCACTTTTTGGTATTCTAATGCCACTTATGAGGTTGGAGCACCGGCAAATGTTAGAACAAAACAATGGAAATCGTGTACTACTACGCCTGATGCTACCATTGGTTCACAGAAATTTACTTATTTAGGTCCTGATGTTTTACCGGCAGGTTCTACTTTTTGTATTTCAATAGGAACATCACAAGTTTTAGCAACTGATTTTACCGTACATCCTGCATTTGGAAGTGGTACATATAATTTTAGCGACGGATTTATTCCCGCAGGTTTTTTTGATAATGTAAACATAAGTACTTCCAAACCGGACGCTATCTTTTTAATGCAAGGTTCTTGGTCAGCTGATTTAGGTGGTTACAGAACTTTTAACGGCGTTGTTTTGGGTGGAATTCAAGATGGAGCAAGCTGGTATACCATATCAGATGATTTATCTTCTCTTTTCGAAAACGCAAACAGAGTTTCCAGAGTACCTCCCGAAATTCAATGTTTTGCCATTCAAGGAACAACTTCTCCAGGGGAAGGTTATGCCTATTACAACGGAACAAGAAACGATACACATATCGCACTTTTAAGTTATATATCTGATTTTACAAATAATTGGATTCAAGGTATAGGTACAAATGCTAATGAAATTGCCGGTAATTCTTGTGATGCTACTTATACGTTTACCATTTCCGGAACCGTAACTCCGGGAGTTTGGACAAATGCCAAAAACGATAATAATTGGTTTAATTGTGGTAACTGGGAAAACCTCGCAGTTCCTGATGCGTTTACAAACGTAGTTGTTAATACAATTTCAGGAAGCGATGCAGCGATAATCGATGCCAATGCGACAGATGCCGATATTTATAACGGAACAGCAGACTGTAAAGATTTGGTTATCGCAGGTGAAAAAGTTGTGGTTGAAGGGAATGCAAATAGTATTTTAAAAATTCATGGAGACCTTAATATTACCGGAGGAAAATTAGATATGGATGATAGTAACAACACAACAGCAGATGGTACTTTATATCTTTTTGGTAACTGGATAAACACTTTCGAAACAAATTTCTTAGAAGGAAACAGTACGGTTCATTTAGTAGGAAACTCGTCTCAAAATATTTCTTGCAATTCCGGTACCGAAACCGAAAAATTTTATAATCTTACTCTAAATAATGCCGCCGGAGTGTCTTTTGCAAGTAATAATATTCATGCCGCCGGTGATTTACATATAATTAATGCAGTTTCGCCAATTACGGTAACTGCAAATCATTATGTTTTGGCAGGTAAAAGTTTATTAAATGATAACAATACCAAATTTATTATTCAAGATCAAGGTTCTTTTGTACAACAAAAAACAGGAACCGATACCAATACAGGAAGTGATAATACCACTTTTGAAGTACACAAAACAACAACTCCTTATGTAATGTATGATTATACTTATTGGTCTTCGCCGATAAAGGCAGCCGATATAGCAACAGTATTTGCAGTTAATAATCCTAATTATATGTATTGGTTTAAAACGCAAAATTTTTACGACGCTTTTAGCGGAAACGGTTATCCGCAAACCATAGCCGGAGCCGATACTCACGACGATAACGGAGATGATTGGCAATTGGCAACCGGAACAATGATAAACGGTAGAGGATATGCCGTAATGGGCGAAGGAGCTGTTTTCCCTTTTACGCCTCCTTCAGCTACGACTTATACGCAAAGTGTTAACTTTAAAGGAAATGTAAATAATGGATTAATACAGATAGATGTTTATAAAGATAAATACAATACTGATAACGGAAGCGGAGATGCATTCAATAAAAATGACAACCTTATCGGAAATCCATATCCAAGTGCTATAGATGCCGCAACTTTTCTAACGGCAAACCCTAATTTAGGAGGAACTATTTATTTTTGGACACACGATTCAGTTATAGGAAGTGGTTCAAATATTGGACCTGATGCTTATAATTTTACCAATGATGATTATGCAAGTTGGAATAGTGGTTTAGGTGGAACAGCAGCTCACGCCGGAAGCCCTGTTCCAAACGGTAAAATAGCAAGCGGTCAAGGCTTTGTGGTTACAGCAACTGTAAATGAAACCATTCATTTTGATAATGATATGCGTGTTCTTAACTCAAATAATCAATTTTTTAGAACCAATCGTATTTGGCTTAACCTTACAAATGATAACGGATTATTCCGTCAGATATTAATTGGTTTTGATGCTAATGCAACCGATGGTGAAGATCGTGATTTTGATAGTTTACGTCCCGAAAACGGTGATAATTACGATTTTTATTCCTTGTTAAACGATAAAAAAATGGGTATTCAAGGGTTTGCTCCTTTTGCTGTGGAAAAAGTAGTACCCTTAGGAATAGAAAATATTTCGGAAGACAATTTAATTATTAGTATCGATCATTTTGAATCCGATTTTAATGATGTAAATATTTATTTAAAAGATAATTTGTTAGGTGTAATTCACGATTTAAAACAAACGGATTATTCTTTTACCGAAAACCGTTTAGGAAATATTAACGATCGTTTTGAACTAGTGTTCTCTCGCAACGCATTAAATACTAATTCAAACGAGTTGTTAAATGGTAATAATTTAATTGTATCAAATACAAATTCGCAAGTATTGGTTAAAGTATCAGGAGAAACTACTATGAAAAACATTCAAGTTTACGATGTCATCGGAAAATTAATTTCAAATGTAAATGTGAATACCAACGAAATAACACTACAAGGAAATTACCAAACCGGAGCAGTATATTTTGTAAAAGTAATTTTACAAAACGGACAAACACTTAATAAGAAGTTTATTAAAATGTAATATTCCGGTTGATTAGCAGTAATACAATTTTTTTATTTATGGATATAGACTTGGCTGTTTTTTAAGGAAGAGTGAATAACACACCCCCAGCCCCTCTCAAGAGGGGAGTTTCGTATGTCTTTGGAGGAATATGTATCTTTTTTGATGTAAAATTCTTATTTTTCAAACTTTTTTATTATAGTATTAATTTAAAATGTGATGCATTGATAAACAAGATTGAAAGTGTTGAATTACTTTAATCCGTACAGTATTCCCCTCTAGAGAGGGGTAAGGGGTGTGTCCAAGTTTTAATTGAAACTTATCTTTTTAGAGAGCCTAGAATATATTTTAAGGTTTAATAAAAACACCAAACAGATTGAACCAAAACCAAAAAGAATA
>JALSTL010000003.1 GCA_026983755.1 Melioribacteraceae bacterium
TTGTTCCTTCGTTAATTATTAAATCCGCATCTTGTTTATATTCCAAAGGTTCGGCAAAAATGTGTTTCCCTTTTGGAAAGTTTACAATTGTATTATAAGTATTGGATGCTTCCAAAATTTCAAAATTAAGATTAAGTTTTTGAGCTTCCAAACCGGCAGATATTCCGGCAGGACCGGCACCCACAATAATTATATCAAGAATTTCCTCTTTAGAATTTTTTCCTTTATTCCCTATTACATCTGAACTTGAAACAATATGCTGCACAACTTTTTTACCGCTTTCCGCAGCAAGTTTAAGCAAAGGAATTCCGGTTAAATCTCCGGCGATAAAAATACCTTTTACGGAAGTTTCCCTGTTTTTGTCAATTGCAGGATAACGTTCCACTTCACCGGTTGGAACATCTTTTTGAAGCCAACTAAAATAACTTTTTATAATACCCATTGTTCAATACCTGAATGTTTGTAAAATTAAAATATAATTTCAAAAAAAAAATAATTGTCTGCATAGCGACAAAATTTTCAATTGAATTACAGATTATTGCAAATTGGTTGTGACTAATATCAAAATGATATTTCATTCATTCAAAAAAATAAACTATACTTCGATAATAATAAAAATTAAACAATGATTTGGAGTTTAAAATTAATTTTTTTAAGAAATATATTCTTTTCTTTTGGGATAACAGTTACAAGCAGCAAACTGATATAGAAAAATCCAAAAAAATATTATTGCTTAATTATTTATTTACTTCGGTTATAATATTTTTATTACCATTTGCATTTTTAGCTTTAGTTCAAAACCAATTTGTATTAGCCGGTTTTGACATAACGGTTGCGGTACTTATATTGATTGCAAGAATATATTATTATAACACACGTAATTATAAATTTTTGTTAAATTTTATTATTTATATTCTTGGAGTATTTTTTATATACTTATTCGCTTTCGGCGGCTATGAAAATTCCGGACCGCTTTGGGCTTTTTTATTTCCGGTAAGTTCATTTTTTTTACTTGGGAGGAAACAAGGATTACAAGTTGTTTCATTTTTCTTTTCTGTAATTTTACTTATAACAATAATTGGACCTTTTCCAAATATCTATTCCGTTGGGTACAAAATTCGTTACATGGGTGCTTTTTGGGGAACAACAATTGTAACATATTTTGTTGAATACATAAGATATTCCGCTCAAAAGCAATTGACTGAAAAAAATAATGAATTACAAAACTATTTGGCTAAGTTAGATAAAAAAGAACAGGAACTTTCCGAAAGAGAAGCTTACTACAGAACACTGTTTGAAAAATCAAATGATGCGGTTTTTCTTATGTGCAACAATACATTTGTTGATTGCAATAACAAAGCACTTGATTTATTCGGTTGTAAAAGGAATGAAATACTTGGTAAAACACCTATGGAACTTTCTCCGCCAACACAACCGGACGGAAGTATATCTCAAGTAGTTGCTTCAAAAAGAATTAAAACCGCTTTAACCGGGAAACATCAAAATTTCGAATGGGTATTTAAAAAAATTGACGGTAACGAATTTTATTCCGAAATAAGTTTGGATAAAATTGAATTTAACGATAGAAAAAGTATTCTTTCAAGTATAAGAGATATAAGTCAACGTAAAATTGCCGAACAAAAACTTACGGAAGCAAAAGAAAAAGCAGAACGTTCCGAAAGAATTAAAGCGGATTTCCTAGCACAAATGTCTCATGAAATTAGAACCCCGATAAACACAATTATGAATTATACTTATTTGTTAAAAACCGAATTTGAAGATAAAGTTAGCGAAGATAATAAAGGAAGTTTTCATTCCATTGAAAATGCCGCAAACAGATTATTAAGAACCATAGATTTAATACTGAATATTTCCGACATAGAAGCAGGAACTTACGAACCCAAACCCGAAGAAATTTCCCTTCTTGAAAAAATTATAATTCCCGTTACAAACGAATTAAAACAAAGTGCTCAAAATAAAAAATTAAAACTTGAAGTATTAAATAATATAAAACACAATCAAAAAATAATTGCGGATAGTTATACATTGTATCAAACAATTGTAAACTTAATTGATAACGCAATAAAATATACCAAAATAGGAAAAATATCCGTTGAACTTTTTGGTGGGAAAAATTACATAACGGTAAACATAAAAGATACGGGAATAGGTATCAGTAAAGATTATATACCACATTTATTCGATAAGTTTTCTCAAGAAGAAGCCGGTTATACAAGAAAATTCGAAGGAAACGGATTGGGCTTGGCATTAGTGAAAAAATACTGCGAAATAAATAATATCGAAATTTCCGTATCCAGCCAAAAAGATGTTGGAACCACTTTTTCGTTAAAAATTCCATTGGCAGCTTAATAACCAACTTCCTTTTTCTTTTTAGCGGATTCATAAATATCTTCAATCAATTTCATTCTGGAAAGAGCTTCTTCACTAGAGGAAATAAGAGGAGTTGTTCTTCGCAATGTTCCAACAAAATGCTTTAATTCATTTTCATAAGATTTTTTAAAAAGATTCTTTGTCTGTCCGGTGCTTCCCACTGTAAAATCTACACGTTGCGAACCTATGTTTTTATAAGCACGCAGCGGATTCAGATGTCCGGTACCTTTTGTTCCGTATGCGGAAAGTTTAATCTTATCGGTTTCTTCATGTAAAGACCAACTAACTTCATAATTAAGTACTGCGGAATTATTAAAACGTATGAAACCGACGGAAGAATCTTCTATTGAATTATGTGTATGATTAAAATTTTGTGCCGAAACACTTTTAACTTTAGGATAACCGAAAAGCCATAAAGCAGTATCCAAAAGCGATATTCCCAAATCGAGAACAACACCGCCACCGGCAAGACTTTTTTTATTGAACCATTGTTGTTGACTGCTTTGTTTCCTTGTCCAACCGCAACGCAGATAAAAAATATCTCCCAATTCACCACTGTTAATTAAACTTTTAAGCATCATCGTATCCGGTCTGAATCTAAAATTCATTCCGACCATTACATTTTTCTTCCGCTTTTTTGCTTCGTCATCAATTTCTTTTGCTTCGTTATAGTTTAATGCAATCGGTTTTTCAATTAAGAGGTGTTTCCCGTTTTTCAAACAATCTATTGCAATTTTTTTATGTGTGTTGGTTGGTGTGGTTATAATAACGGCGTCTAAATCCGTTTCCGCCAGCATTTGATTGTAAGTTATAAAAGTGTTTTTAATGTTAAATTTTTCCGCTACGGATTTTAAACGATTTTTATTAACTTCGGCAACCGCTGTTATTTCCACTGTATTTATTTTAGATAAAATAGGAAGATGAACTAGCTGCGCTATGCTGCCAAGTCCAACAATTCCGATTTTTGTTTTGGCTTTCAAATTACCGCCTTGTTTGTTGATGTTTTTTTAGAAAGAAAAGTTTTTATATTTTCAATAATACCATCGCTATTTATCTTAAGTAATTTATGTAATTCGGCTTGTGTGCCGTGTTCAATAAACTTATCCGGCAAACCTAAACGTAAAACGTCATTTTTATATTTTTTTTCATTAAAATATTCCAGAACACCGCTGCCGAAACCACCGACAATGGAGTTTTCTTCTATTGTAACAATTTTATCAAATTTATTTGAAATTTTATCTAACATAATTTTATCCAAAGGCTTAATAAAACGCATATTGACAAGTTCGCATTGTATATTATCTTTAAGAAGTTGGTCAACGGCTTTGGCAGCATAATTAACCATAGAACCAACGGCTAAAATTGCAATATCTTTTCCTTCAACAAGTTTTTCCGCTTTACCTATTTCAATTTTTTCAAATCCGTCATTTAGTTTAACACCAAGTGCGGAACCTCTCGGATACCTTAGTGCAATCGGTCCTTCTTTATATTCTATAGCCGTATAAAGCATGTTTCTTAATTCCGCTTCGTCTTTAGGAGCCATAATAACCATACCCGGGATAAAACGTAAGTAAGAAAGATCGAATGTTCCGTGATGCGTAGGTCCGTCTGCACCAACCAAACCGGCTCTATCCAAAGCAAAAACAACATGCAGTTTTTGAAGAGCAACATCATGAATAATTTGGTCGATTGCTCTTTGGAGAAAAGTTGAATAAATGGCAACAACCGGAACAATTCCTTGTGTAGCCAAACCTGCAGCAAATGTAACACCATGTTCCTCGGCAATACCAACATCAAAATATTTATCGGGAAATTTATTTTGAATAAGTTTCATTCCCGTACCATCGGGCATTGCTGCAGTAATTCCAACAACTTTAGGATTGGTTTTCATAATATCAAGCAATGCATTACCGAAGATTGATGTATATGAAGGAAGTGAATTTTTCTTTTTTTGCATTCTGCCGGTAACTTTATCGAAAGGCGTAACACCATGATATTGGGCTCTGTTTCCTTCGGCGGGTTTATATCCTTTTCCTTTTTCGGTAAGTATATGAACCAAGATAGGACCGCTTAAATGTTTTACATGTTCAAAAAGTTTTACAAGTTTTGCAACATTGTGCCCGTTAATTGGTCCGAAATATCTAAATCCCAAAGCTTCGAAAAGCATACCGGGTGTAACAATTGCTTTTAGACCTGTTTGCAATCTTGATGCAACTTTTCTAACTCTATCGCCAAATTGATCTAATTTCCCGGTTAAATCCCAAATTGCACCTTTGAATTTGTTATACTCCGGATGAGAAATTACTTCGTTAAAATAATTTGATATTTGCCAAACATTAGGAGCAATAGACATTTGGTTATCGTTTAGAACCACAATAAGATTTTTTTTAGTATAACCGGCATTGTTCATAGCTTCGTAAGCCATTCCGCCGGTCATTGCACCGTCTCCAATAATAGCTACAACTTTTTTATTCGGTTCTCCGTTAAGTTCATTTGCCGCAGCAATTCCAAGAGCCGCAGATATTGATGTTGTGGCGTGACCGGCACCAAATTCGTCGTATTCGCTTTCTGTTCTTTTTAGAAATCCGCTTAAACCGTTTAATTGCCTAATCGTAATAAGTTTATCTCTTCTTCCGGTTAATATTTTATGCGGATATGCTTGATGTCCGGTATCCCACACAAGTTTATCTATGGGAGTATCGAATACTTTATGTAATGCAACGGTAAGTTCAACTGCTCCGAGACCTCCGCCAAAATGACCTCCTACTTGGGATACCACATCAATCATATATTCCCTAATTTCCGTACTTAGCAGTTTTAATTCCGTTATGTTAAATTCTTTAATATCTTCCGGAGAATCTATATCGAATAAAATTTTGTATTTGGATTTATCTATCAATTTATTAGGCTCTTTCATAATTATTATTATTTATTCCAATTTTTCTTCAAATTGTTTGTTTAGTTCTTCTACTTTAAGCTCAGCTTTATTTAACAAGTTATAGCATTCTTGTGAAAGTTTTATTCCTTCTTCATATAACTTAATCGATTCTTCCAACGATGCTTCTTCGCTTTCAAGTATTTCGGAAATTTCCTGCAATCTTTTTAACGATTGCTCAAAACTTTTATTTTTTTTTGCCATTTCAGTTTACTTCCGCTTCACCGTCATAAAATTTCAGTGTAATTTTCTCATTGGTGTTCAATGAAATTTTTCTTTTTATAAAATTATCTTTTTGCTTAATTAAAACAAATCCTTTTTTTAAAATTTTATTAACATTGTTGGAATTGATAGTTTTGGTATAAAGTGTTAAGTTGTTTTTATTTCTGGTTAAAAAATTACTAATATCCGTTTGAATTCTAAACAAATAATTATCTAACTGTTGTTTTTTATTATTAAGTATGCTAACTA
>JALSTL010000004.1 GCA_026983755.1 Melioribacteraceae bacterium
GAATTTAATTAAATAATATTTTTCTACTCTCTTCTTTGTAACTTTAATAAATATCTCTCTCGGGGCTTTTATTTTCGGCTGGCGGATAATTGCCCCGTTTTCCCCTACTAACTTAATCCGTTAAAACTTTTTTAAGATATTCTTTGTACGATGAATCAGGAATGTTTTTTATAATTTTTTTCAGTTCTTTTTTAGAGATGAAATTTTTGTAATAAGCAATTTCTTCAATACATGCAGCTTTAAAACCTTGTCTATCTTCAAGAACTCCAAAAAAATTTGCCGCTTGTAAAAGTGCTTCTGGTGTACCTGTATCTAACCATGCAACTCCTCTGCCAATTTTTTCAATTTTTAGTTTCCCTTTAGCAAGATATGCTTTGTTCACATCGGTAATTTCCAATTCGCCTCTCGGAGAAGGTTTTAGGTTTTTTGAAATTTCAACTACTTCGTTATCGAAAATATATAATCCGGGTATTGCATATTCTGATTTGGGATTTTTAGGTTTCTCTTCTATAGAAATTACTTTATTGTTTTTATCGAACTCGACAATACCGTAGCGCTGTGGATCTTTTACTTTATAAGCAAAAATTGTACCTCCGTCTATATTTTTTTCCAAAGCATTATACAGGTAATTTAATTTTCCATAAAAAATATTATCACCGAGTATAAGTGTTACGGAATCTTTGCCTATAAATTTTTCACCCAAAATAAAAGATTCGGCTATACCGTTGGGTTTGTTTTGAACTTTGTATTTAATATTAAGTCCTAAAGCTTTACCGTTATCAAATAATTTTTTATATAAAGGAATAGTTTCTTTATTTGAAATAATAAGAATATCTCTAATACCACCAAGCATCAAAATAGAGAGCGGATAGTAGATTAACGGTTTATCATAAAGCAGTGCCAATTGTTTACTATAAACTTTTGTAATAGGATAAAGTCTTGTTCCGGCACCGCCTGCTAAAATAATTCCTTTCATTACTCTTCCCATTTAATTGGTAATTACAATTGTTGCGGATGACAAAAGCATATTACTTTTATTATAAATACCGAACTTAAATTGACCGACATTATTAAATTGATATTTGATAAATGTATCCGTCCATTCCGGTAAAATTTTATATTTTTTTGTTTCTACAAATTCATTGTAACCGTTATCATCTCCGTTTTTTTTCCATACTTTCAATATTAATTGATCAGTATTAAAAGGTGAAGAGTTATTCAAGAAAATAATTCCTCTTCCGCCGCTTCTTGATAATGATAAAGTTACAAAAGGATTAACCGGTTTTTCATTTATTATCATTTCACAAAAAATTAATTCACAATCACCTTCATAAACGGGAGCTTGGGGTGTAGTACCGGTAATATAGCCTTTGGCAAAAACAACTTTTAAAATATTAGATGCTATTTTTTTTTGTCGCGAATTTAAAAAATATATATTGTATTTACCCGGTTCCTTAAACTCAAAGTTTGTAACCGCCCAAGTGTTTTCTTTTTTTGTGGAAATTGTTTTGCTTTGAAACGGAACAAATTTGTCATCTGTTTTTTTATCTACAAAAACATATAGTAATTTATCGTTTAATGGTTTTTTATTATTATCCAATAAAACGTATGTTGCCGTTCCCCAAGGTTTTATTTCAAGTTTATTGGTTGGTCCAACGGGGGTACCGTTTTCGGTGTAACTTTCGCAAAAATAAATTTCTTGCGAGTAAGTTAGCGAAACAATAAAGAAAAAAACCACGATAAAATTAAAAGAGATTTTCATAAACAAAACCGATTTATAACTAGTAATAAAGATATTTTTTAATATTAAAACGGATTATTTTTGTAAATAAAAAATATATGTTTAATTAGTTAAACGTAAAATAAACATAAACTAATTAAAATAAAAAACTTACAATTAAAATACATGGAATGCATTAAAAATACGGCGTGTTTATAAACAACACGCCGATAATATAATTAACCATTTTAAAAGGCAGGATCAAACGGACGATCGTTATAAATCCATTTAATTTCAATTCTTGAGGGATTATCCAATCTTCTAATTATTTGTAGTTTAGAATAATGTCCGTCGCTATCATATAAAAATACATAGTTATTGTTTGTTGCCAAATAACTATCTCTCCATGTAGGATCTTCGGTAGGAGAATTAACACCATCATTTATATTATTGGATTTACTTACTTTAAACCTTGTTAACCTTGCCATACCGTTATAACCGCTTGCCGATCTAACAACCAAACTGCCATATCTGTCTTTTACAAAAAATATGTCAACTAATTTACTTTGTCCGGTACCGCGTTTAGTAATTAGAAATCTTCCCGTAGAAAGTTGAACACCACTAGGTTGATTGGATTGAGCATTTGTTGCCTCCCATAAAAAACCACTGTATTTGGAAACAAATGTCGGTTTTAGATTTACTTTAACTATAGTATCTTGAGCGTTAACAATTTTAACCGAAAAAGTAGTATCTTTATATTCATCATACCTTAACATAATTTTATAAGCACCGTCCGGTAGAGAGAAACTATTCGGAGTAGTAGATTTTGAATTATTTCCGTTTATCCAAATTTGAGATTGTTCCGGTTCGGATTTTATTTGTAAAACACCATATTTAAACATATTTATTGGAGGTACTCTATATTCATTACCCACGGTAACTTCGGCGGTAAAATTTCCATTGGCATATCCGTCTTTTCTAACAGAACCATGATGAATACCTGCAATTACTTCAACAGTTCCGGGTGTTAACTTCCCTGTGCTTTTTCCATCAATATAAATAGCAGCTTTTTCAGGATTCGAATCAACAAATATTGTTCCTTTGTCTTTAAGCGGATCAACTTCGTCGCTATCACAAGCACTTATAAAAATTATAAGGAAGAGAAAAGTTAACAGATAAACTTTTTTTCTCATAATTCAGAACTCCTTTTTATTTTTATTTAATAAATTTTCTAAAAATCTTCAAGTATCATTTAATAATTTTATAACTATTGTAAATAAGCGGATTTAAAAATAAAAAGGTGTGCTCTTAAGCACACCTTTTAAGTTTTAATGATTAAATAATCTCAGTTTAAAACGATACATCGTCTTGAACTTTATTATAAATCCATTGTACTTCAACCCATGCAGGATCTCCCGGTCCGCTTCCGCCACCGTGGTTTGTAATTTTCAACTTTGAATAATGTCCGTCATTATCATATAAAAATACATAATTTGTTTGTGTATCATGAACACTTTTTTTCCAAGTTTCAAGCTGAACCGGTGAATTTACGCCATCATTTAAATCTTCGGCATCGCCAATTTTGAAATAAGTTGTTCTGGTCATTTTGGAACTATAATCGGCACTTCTTACCAAAAAACCATCAGATGAATAATAAATATCAATTTTTCCGTTATTATCCGAATCGGAAGTTCCGTAAGCCATACCCGAAGATAAATCCAATCCGCTTGGTTGACTTGCGTCAGTACCGATTGTTTCCCAAATTCTTACAGGTGTACTAAATACTTCAAAACCGAAATCAAGCTTAGCAATAACATTTGTTGTTGCTCCGTCATTAACGGTAACAGCCGCCAAAGTAGAATCTCCCAAGCCGGGCAGGTTTAGTTTAATTTCATAACTACCGCTTTGTAAAGAGCCTATCGTTGCAGGTGTTATTTCACCTGTATTATTTCCGTTAAGCCAAATTTCAGCTCCTGCAGGTTCTGATTCTATTGTTAAAGAACCCAACTTTTTAAAAGTAGTTCCTTCGGTTATTAAAGTTTCTTTACCCGCTGTAACGCTTATGTGGTTAAGTAAAATATCGGAATATCCGGCTAATTTGAGGGTAATATCGTGAAAACCGGCTGTTGCTTCAATCGTAGCGGGTGTTACTTGTCCGGTACTGTCTCCGTCCAACCAAATTTGTGCTCCGGTTGGCGTAGATGTAATATTAATTGTTCCTTTTTCTTCAATAGGATTTGTTGATTGATCACATGCAACAAAAGAAATTCCTATTATTAGCAAAATTGCAATAAATGTTATTTTTCTCATTCTTTAGTTCTCTCCTTTTTATTTTTTTACTAATTTAAATTTAAAATTCTTTTTGTCCACATTAGTTGTAAAGGTTCCGGTATAAGTTTTACCGTCGTTCGATAATTTTCCGCTATATTTTCCTTTGTATCTACTGTGTAATTGGTCTGCCATTGTTATTGTTTTGGTTTTTGCATTAAACGAACCTTTTATTTTTTGTTTAATAGGTGTTCTGTAATTAATTTGAATTTTCCCTTCAAAATTATTTCCGTCTTGTTTTGTAATAGTTAGTGTTGTATGTCTGCTATCCAATTTACCTGTCCAGGTTCCAACCATTCCGTTTTTTGCAAAAACTCCCGCAACTTTATCAGCGGCATTTTGGGCTGTTTCGGTTGCTTTATCTGCAACATTTTTAGCGGCATCACCAACTTTATCTACAGCTTCGCCGGCAACTTCTCCTGCTTTGTTGGCAACATCTTTTGTTGTTTCTCCAACTTTATTTGCGGCATCCGAAACAGTTTTTGTTGCACTGTCCATTGTTTCTTTTGCTTTATCGCATGCAGATAGTACAAATAATGAAATTAACGTAATTGTTAAAAATAATAATAATCTATTTTTTTTCTTTTGAAAGGTTTTCATAATGTTTTTCTCCTTTTTATTTAAAGTTTAAATGAATTTATTCAATTGTTAATATAATAAAAATAGTTATAAAACAGAAAAGAATTTCCTTTAAATAAATATGGTTAACTTTGTATAATTATATATTTTATTATTTCAATTATTATTTGTCAATTGGTTTTCTTAATTCTTTTACATTGGGTGGATTCCAACCGACGATTGAACCTTTTTTTAATCTGGAAAAATACGGAGAAAGCGTTGTACCTGGTAAAGTTCTTACATTATCTTCAATAATAATCGGGCCCATTCCGGTTCCGGCTCCGATTTTACAATTATTTCCAATTTCAATTAATCCATAACGAAATTTACCGGCTCCTTCATAAGCATGAACCGTTAAACGCGTGAATGCACCCATCAATGTATTTTCTCCAATAAAAATTAATTCCGGTCTAAAATGATCTAACCATACTAACTGCATAATTTCACTTCCTCTACCAACGTGTATTCCCATCCATCTGTAAAATTTGTTTTTTACCGGTGTTCCTTTTAGGATAAAAGAAACTATTATCTGGAACACTAAAAGAAATCTTCTGCCAAAGGGTAAATTAAGTACACGCCAATTTATTGCATTTTTTTCTTCGGGAGAACCTAGACCGGAAAATGTGTAATGTCTTCTAACGGGTGTTAAAAATTTTTTAAGATTTTCTTTTCCTTCTTCTGTTTTGGGATTTAGTGTTTCAACATCGGTTCCTTTTCCACCCGAGGTTTTGCTTATGAAAATTTTACGGTTATTTTTTCTACTCAACTTTATTGCTCTTTCAATAATTTCTTTGGTAACTAATTTCATTACTTCTTCGGGAGTTTTGTTTTTATATTTTTTCATTTTTTAATATCCTTTTGCAGGTTTGTTTCTTTTAGGATTGTTGGTTAAATTTAATTAAAAGTTAAAGAGCTTTAAAAATACCAAACGGGACTTTTGTTGATTTTTAATATAATAAATTGTATTTATTGTTACAGGTTTTTAGTTATTCTTTTCTAATAGAGTTTTTTAGAACAATTGTAACATTAAAATTCTG
>JALSTL010000005.1 GCA_026983755.1 Melioribacteraceae bacterium
TGGTTGGGATGAATATTTGATTGTTTCTAAACCTTTTTAAATATTTCTTTTTATATCTTTATTTTGTGAAAAAATAAAAATATAGCTATCTTGCTAATAAAAGCAAAGCAAAATAAATGTTTGGAAAATTATTCCATTTTCCGTACGTGTAATAATAGAGAATTTTTTTAGCTGAGAAATATCACAATTATGAAGTTTCCAAATGAACCTTAGTAAAATGAAACAGTTAAAAATTGTGTAATACTAACAAGTAATAAAAGAATATGAATCTCGGTAGAAATTAAGATAATTTTTATCTCATGTTACGCAATATTAATAATTTTGTCACATTGAAAAAAGCGTTCAAGGAATTCTTACGGAAAAATATCTCAAAATAGTAATACATAATATTAAGATTCTTCATTCACCACGGCGAATTCCTGTCTTCTTTTAGGCGGAACAGCTTTGCTTAACATGAGTTTAGTTTATAAGTTTTAGGTATATAAAAAGGATACTCAATTAAAAAAATCAAAGAATTAATTATAACTCTATGATATTTTAATAAGTCGGGAATGTGATTTGCCACTTAATTCCCTTTAAACAAAAGATAAATAAAGAATTAAAAACAATTAAAACTAAGGAAAATTTATGGAAAGTGGATTTCATTGGGTAGATACGTTGGTAGTTTTAATATATTTTTTTGGTATAACTGCTTATGGTGTTTGGCTTACAAAAAAAGTAAAAAATAGTGACGGTTATTTCCGTGGAGGGCGTTCATTTAATAAATGGATTATGATTGGTCAAGGTTTTGGTGCGGGAACTCATTCGGAAAATTTTGTTGCACAAACCGGTGCTAGTTTTCAAATGGGTTTTGCTGCAATCTGGTATCAATGGAAGAACATGGTTATTACACCATTTTATTGGCTTATCGCACCTTGGTACCGCCGAAGTGAAAGGACAACTGTTGGTGAAATAGTTGAAGACCGTTATGGAAAAGGATTGGCTGTTACATATTCTATTTTTGCAATTTTATTTTTTATTTTTGCACAAGGAGCTATGTTAAAAGGTGCCGGCAAAGTAATTTCAGTTGCAACCGGAGATATGATTTCTATTAATGCTGTTGTTTACGGAATGACAATTGCATTTATTATATACAGTTTTTTCGGTGGATTGGTTTCATCGGCTTATGCAACTTTTATACAGGGTTTTATGATAATTATTCTTTCTGTTATGCTTATTCCGCTTGGCTTAAATGAAGTTGGCGGTGTTACGGGAATGAGACAAGTTTTACCGCCGAATTTTTTCGATATGTTTAGTCCTGAACTTGGTATTGGTGTTTTCACAATTTTAATGCTGGCTCTTAATGGAATTATTGGAATTACTGCCCAACCCCACATGATTTCTATGTGTGCTACCGGCAAAACGGAAAGAGATGGAAGGATAGGACAAACTTACGGTTCTTTTGTGAAACGTACAGTTACAATTGGATGGGCGTTTACCGGACTGATTGTTGCAGCATTGGTTATTAAAAGCGGACAAAATTTAACAGACCCTGAAATGGCTTTCGGGTATGCTACAAGAGTATTATTGTTTCCCGGTTTAACCGGATTAATGGTTGCTTCAATTCTTGCTGCCAATATGTCTTCGGCATCTAACTTTATGGTTAATACCGGTGCACTTTTTACACAGAATATTTATAAGGAGTTCATAAACAAAAATCCCACAGACAAACAATTATTGTGGATGGGCAGAATTTCAAGTTTGTTTTTAACCTTATTGGGTGTTGCATTTGCTATATACGTTAAAAGTGTTTTACATGCTTTTCTGTTTATTGAAACAATTGCAGCGTTTATGGGAATAATGATATTTTCCGGTGTTATGTGGAAACGTGCTAACCGTTACGGGGCTATTGCCGGTGTTGCTTCTGCATTCATACTTTATTATACACTTAACTATTTAAGTACGGGAACTTTGGAAATTGTTTATAAGTGGAAACCGGAACCTTTCGGCTGGGCAATGCTTGCCGGATTTATAGTACTGATAATAGTAAGTTTAATTACAAAACCTGAACCAAAAGAAAAAATTGATAAATTCTTTGATAATATGATTCGTCTTTCGGATGAAGATAGAATACAAAACGGACAAAAACCATTAGCTGCCGGGTTGGGGCATGATTTATTGTTGCTAGATTTACCATCTTGGTTTACTGCCGAACGCTGGAAAGGATTTGCAAAAAGATATCGTGAAGATTGGCTTGGATTTTTATTAGCCTGGTTATTTGTTGGCGGATTGTATTTGTTAGCTTGGTCTATTTTACAAATAAAATAAAAGTGATATGTTTTTCTGTAATAATTCTTGGAAAGCTCCGTTCAATATGAACTGTGCGAAAAAAAATACTGTTTGAATCTTGCAAATAAAAAATATCAAAATAAAGGAGAATAATTCATGAAAGTGATAAAATTTAAAATGAAATTATTAATATCTTTTTTAATAATCTTTCCTTCTATCATTCTTTCCCAAGAAGCAACATTGCAAGTTTTAAACAGATGGAAAAAATATAATAATAAGGAAAATTCGCTGTATAATTATTATTTAACGCAGGCAATAAAATTAGTAAATGAACGTGAAAATGAAATAGCGAAGCTGACAACTAAAAAAGATTGGCAAAAAAGACAAAAAGATATAGAAATGAAATTGGCAAAAGCAATTGGAGAATTCCCGAAAAAAACACCCTTAAATGCTAAAGTTGTTGGAATTAGTAAAAAGAAAGATTACAGTGTAGAAAAAATAATCTATGAATCACGCCCTAATTTTTTTGTTACCGCTGCTTTGTATATTCCTAATAATCTTAAAGGAAAAGCTCCTGCAATTATTAATACTATAGGGCATTCGCTTGCTTCATTTAAAAGAGATATCTATCAACGAACAGCAATTAATTTTGTTAAAAAAGGTTTTATAGTTTTAACATTTGATCCTCTGGGTGAAGGTGAAAGGGTACAATATTTCTCACCGGAACTTAACAAATCTGAAATTGGGGGAACTGTTTTTGAGCATATGTATGTGGGATTGCAAACTCTTTTAGTTGGTAAATCTTTAGCTAATTATTTTATTTGGGATGGAATTAGAGCTGTTGATTATTTAATTAGTAGAAATGAAGTTGATACTTCAAGAATAGGAATCACAGGGCTTTCCGGTGGAGGTACACAATCCGCATTTATTGCCGCTGTAGATAAGCGCATTAAAGCAACGGCGCCATCTTGCTATATTACAAGTATGCGACGCTTGTTTGAAAGTATTGGACCTCAAGATGCGGAACAAAATCTTTATCATGCTTTGGCAAATAAAATTGATTTTCCGGATTTGTTAGAAGTTAGAATTCCAAAACCGGCATTGGTTGTAACAACTTCACGAGATTTTTTTAGTGTTCAAGGAGCAATAGAAACTACTACAGAAGTTAAAAAAATCTATAATATATTTGGAGCTAAAAATAAATTTGGCAGAGCTGAAGCCGATTCGATACATTCTATGCCAAGCTTAAATAGAATAGCTCGTCACAAATTTTTTCAGGAAAATTTTAATTTGCCGGGAATTTCGGATGATGAAGAAGTAGAATATTTAAAAGATGAATTACAAATAACCAAAACGGGACAGGTTTCAACATCGCTTGGCGGTGAAACTGTTTTTAGTATGAACAAAAAAGTGGCTGAAAAGTTTTTAAATAAATTAAAAATATCCCGGGAAAAAATAGACAAACATTTAAGATTTATTAATAACTCTGTAAAAGAAATATCCGGATACATCAAACCCAAAAAACTTGATGATATGGTTTTTACCGGAAGATTTCAAAGAAGCGGTTACAAGATTGAAAGATATTTCATAAAAGGAGAAGGCGACTATCCGATTCCTTTTTTACTGTATTTACCTAATAAAATAACAGGTGCTACCATACTCTATTTGAATGAAAATGGAAAAAGCAGAGAAGATAAAATTAGGAATGATATAAATGACGAAGTACGAAATGATATTGAATTATTGGTAAAACAAGGGTATCCTGTTTTAGCTGCCGATTTATTAGGGTTTGGTGAAATGAAACAAAGTATCACTGCTAAAATTAAATTCGGTAAAAATTACGGTGAACTTGATTACAGCAATTTTTTTGCATCTGTTCAAATGGGACGTAGTATTGTTGGCATTGAAACCGGAGATATTGAAAGACTGGTATTATTTATTAAACAAGACAAGAGATTGGAGAAAAATGATATTTATGCTTTTGCTTCCGGAAGATTATTAACTACATCATTATTACATGCAGAAGCTTTGGAAAATAATTTTTCCAAAATTGTTTTATTAAATCCTCTTATTTCATATAGCTCTATTGTTATGAATAGATTTTATATTGTAAATCCTTTACCTGCAATTGTTCCCGGGGCTTTAACAGCTTATGATTTACCGGATTTGGAAGCACTTGTTGCACCAAATAAACTATTGATTTTAAACCCAAAAGATCATGTTGATAAAATTATTACGGTTAATATAGCTCAGAAAAAATTAGGAATTGTGAAGGATGCTTTTATAAATAAAAATTCTATAAATAATTTTCAAATTGTCGATATCGATTTGAAAAAAAATATTCAAAATTATTATATAAACTATTTAACAAATACGGAAATTAAATATTAAGGGAGAAGTAAAATGAATTTTATTAGAACAACGAAAATATTTCTAATTATTTTAATTGTAACACTTTTATTAGTCTCGTGTAGTAATGTTGAAACAAATACTCAAACTAAAATTTTTCAGCCTGTTGAATTATTTCCCGAACCGGCCAGACCTGCCGGACAAAAAGATGTTTTGGAATTAAGATGTGCTCCAATAGATACGGTTCATATTGGATTTATTGGACTTGGAAATAGAGGAAGTTTTGCTATTGATAGATACACTCATATCAAAGGAGCAAAAATTACGGCAATATGCGATCTTGTTCCATGGAAAATTGAAAGAGCACAAAAAATTATTGCAGATGCCGGATTACCTAAAGCTATTGTATATACCGGAGAAAACGGTTGGAAACAATTATGTGAAAATAAAGATATAGATTTGGTTTATATTGTTACGGATTGGAATCATCATACTCCAATGGCGGTTTACGCAATGGAACATGGCAAACATGCCGTATCGGAAGTGCCCGCTGCAACAACAATCGATGAATGTTGGCAACTTGTAAATACAGCTGAGAAAACGCAACGTCATTTTATGCAATTGGAAAATTGTGTTTATGATTTTTTTGAAATGGCAGAACACAGAATGGCTGAAGAAGGTTTATTTGGTGAAATTGTTCACGTTGAAGGTTCATATATACATGATTTAAGAGGACATAATTTTAATACCGATCCTCATAACCGCGGTTACTGGAAAATGTGGCGGTTAGAACAAAATGCTAAAAGAAACGGGAATTTGTATCCAACACACGGTTTTGGTCCTCTTTGTCATATCCTAAATATTCATCGTGGCGATAGAATGGAATATGTAACTTCTATGTCAACAAATCAATTTGGGATGACAGAGTATGCAAAACATAATTTTGGTGAGAATTCCAAATTTGCAAAGCGTGAATATAAAAATGGAGATATGAATACCTCTTTAATACGTACTGCAAATGGTAAAACATTGTTAATTCAGCAT
>JALSTL010000006.1 GCA_026983755.1 Melioribacteraceae bacterium
CAAATAATTTTGTAGCTACTATAACAGAGTTTCGCATTCCCGAATTAGCTTTTATCCACTCTCCTATAACGCGTTCCGAGTTACCGCTTGAATTATTATACCTGTTTGCAGTATCCCAAAAAGTAACACCTTCAATTATTGCAGCATCTAAAATTTTTAATCCGGATTCTTTATCAACACGTGCACCGTCACCTGTTTCAGGTATTCCGAATTTCCATGTGCCTAAACCTACATTTGAAATACGTAATCCGCTACTGCCTAAAATACGGTATGGCATTCCGTTAAAATTATCGTAAGTAAAATCAAGCCCAATTGTTTTAGGATTTGGTTTTAGATAGTTTTGTTCTTTTCGTTTAGTAAACATTTTTATTCCGTAATTATTTTATAAAAATCTTTTTCAGCTTTTTTTAATGATTCAATCTTACAATACTCATCTGTTTGATGAGCCATTTTAGGTTCGCCCGGACCAAAGATAATTGTTGGAGTACCTTTATATTTTTCTTGCAAAACGGAAGAATCTGTAAAATAGGGTAATGCTTTGGGAACTTCATTATTATTTCGATTAATATTACAAATTCTATCAACCATTTTTACAAAAGAATTTTCTTCATCTGTAAACACCGGATTTTTATCAACCAAGACTTCTATTGTAAAATCATTGCCCAATAAAGTTTGTAATTCTTTAACTATTATTTGATGGTTTATATTTCTTGTTGAACGTATATCAATTGAAAAACTTGCACTATCGGGAACAGAGTTTAGATTTAATCCACCCTTAATAACTCCAACATTTATTGTAGGCAAACCAAGTACATTATCGTTTTTTACATTAAAATTAAAATTTTCAATTTTCGTTATAGCACGCGCTGCTTTATAGATAGCGTTAATACCTTTTTCGGGCATAGAAGAATGAGCTGTAACTCCAAAAGTTTTTACCCACATATACAATGCTCCTTTGTGAGCACAGATAGGAAGATTATTTGTCGGTTCGGCTACAATTATTCCTCCGGCATTTCCAAACTCGGCATCGGAATTTGCAAGATGCGAAATACCTTTGCAGCCATCTTCTTCGCTTGCAGAAAGGATAATTCTTATACCATCTTTGGGCAGTGATGTTTTGGCACTTTTAATTGCTGCCGAAATAATTGCAGCAACGCCTCCTTTCATATCGGCGGAACCTCTACCATACAATTTACCGTCTATAATTTTTCCGGCAAACGGTTCAACACTCCATTTTTTTTGCCCTAACGGAACAACATCCAAATGACCACTTAGAACAATGGGATAAGAATTTTTTTTAACTCCAATTTCCGCTATTACATTAACTCGGTTTTCTTTATACTTATAATACCGAACATTAAAATTATTATCACTTAAAATCTTTCCACAAAATTCGGCAATTTCTTTTTCGTTACCCGGAGGATTTATGGTGTTAAACCGTATTAATTTTTGAGCTAATTCAATAACATCCATTTATTTTTTATCTCTCCAATAGAATTTTTAATGTGTTTTCCGCCAGCGGAATCATCACTTCGTTGTAGCCTTTAATACTTACATGAACTCCATCGGTAGTATATTGCTTACGCATACCTTTATTTTCATCTACCATTTGAGAATGATAATCAATATATGAAATATTTTTTTTATCGGAATATTCTTTTATCATTTTATTTAATTCTATAATTGTTTCAGCAGGTTTAATACTTTCAATCCAAGGATAATTAAAAGCGGGTAAAACCGAAGCGAGAATTACTTCAATTTTATTTACTTCAGCAAGTTCCACCATAGAAATAATATTACCCATTATTCCTTCCAATGTAATTGGACCTGTGTTTTCTGCTATATCATTTGTTCCGGCTAAAATATGAACTATACTTGGTTTGAGTTTTATAACATCACTTCTAAACCTAAGTAACATTTGTGATGTTGTTTGTCCGCCAATTCCTCGATTAATATATTTATTTTTAGAAAAATAATTAGGGACAATTTCTTTCCACTGCTCGGTTATTGAATCACCAAAAAAAACAATTCTCTTCTCATCAGACAATGGTAATGCAAGTTTTTCATTATGCTCTTTATACCTACCCAAATTAGCCCAATCTAATTCTTGCATATACTAAATCTCCTGACAACTATTTTTTGTAATTTCCAATTTCTGAAACAATTTTAGAAAGAACTTGTACATTCTTTTTTGGTACCTTTGGAGCAATTGAACATGCGGTGCTAAGAATAAATCCTTTGTTCTCCATTCCAATTTTTATTCTTTCCGAAACATCATTTTTTATTTTTTCATCATCATCCGAAAGTAAAGTATTAACCGAATCAACATTTCCTTTAATAAATATTTTATCTCCCACTCTACCAAAAGCATCATCCAATGCAACATCACCTATTGGTGCAGGGTCAAGGCATTCTAATCCTGAAATTCCGGCTTCTGCCATCATTTCCAATCTATCATTAATATGACCGCATGTATGCACATAAACAAATTTACCTTTACTCTTTACAGCTTCTGCAACTTGCGAAATATACGGCAACTCATATTCTCTGTAATGTTCGGGCGAAATAAAATCACTTCCGGCAAAAGGTGAAGATATTTTAACAGCATCAATCGGAGCGTTATCACACAAACCTTCTGCCATTTTTACAACCCCAATTGTATATTTTGCAAGAATCTCTTTTACCTTTTCCGGATTAAACATCATTGCTACAAGAGCATTTTCGTATCCGAGCAAATCTAATAAATAATCTAAAGGAGAAGATACTTCCGCATGAAGTGAATATTTACCATCCAATTTTTCATCAAGGATTCTAAATATTTTATAAGGGTCATCCTTGTGAATATATGAAAAACAATTTTTCGATACAGGCAAATAATCTAAATCTTTGGGGATTTCATTTACATCAAATGTATCAACATCAATAAATTTTTCTTCAAAGTACTCACCCACAGGTAAATCATCATCAACGTAGGTTTCTTTTCTGTTGTGGAATGTTGCTACTTCTATGCCATCAACAATTTCCACTTTAGCTTTTTCTCTCCAATTAGGATTGTGTCCATGAAGACTTACTAAAATTCCGTCAAAATTAAATTCTTTTAGCAACCAAATTAAACCTTCAGCATATTTATCTGCATCATTCCATAATTCCATTGGAGTAATATTAGTCTCTTTCAATTGCTGAATCATAAAGCCAATACTAAATTGGCACATTACCGGAACTCTATCCGGAGTTTCCATATTCATTGCTGCTACTATTCTTTCTCTTGGTGTCATTATTTTACCTTATTTTATAATTTTATTTTACCTACAAACAACTAAGATTAGCATGATGTTGATATACTTATCTTTTTTTCCTCTATCCATTAAAAGGAAGCTTCACTGTTTTATTTAGTTCGGATGATTTATAAATAGCTAAAATTACTTCCAACGCTTTTCGTGCCTCTTGTCCGCTTACTATTGGTTGCCGTTTTTCTTCAATAGCATTTATTACATCTTCAAACTCACGGATGTAAGGAACATATTCAATATCCAAAGGATCTGAAGCACCGTCGGTTTTGCTATCGTCTTTGCTATAGATTTCTTCACCTTCAATATCAACAAGTTTAATATCATCACCTTCAAAAATAAGTGTTCCTTTAGTACCGTTTATTTCCAAACGTGCAGGAAAGCCTGGATAAATTGCTGTTGATGCTTGAATAATTCCATACGCACCTGAATCAAATTCCAGCATAGCCATTCCAATATCTTCAACTTCAATATCACGTGCAGCGGTTTTTACTTTTCCCGTAACCGTTTTTACATCACCCATTACCGAAAGTAGCAAATCAACAAAGTGAACTCCTTGATTCATAAAAGCTCCTCCGCCATCTAATTTTTTTGTACCTCGCCATCCTCCGGAAGCATAGTACTCGTTTGAGCGAAACCATTTTATGTAAGCATCTCCTTGTAAAATTTTACCTAATTTGCATGAATTAATAATATCATACATTTTAAGAACAGAATCGAAATATCGCATTTGACTAATAACGGCTAATGTTACATCAGATTTGTTGCAAGCATCAATTAGTGCATCCGCTTTTTCTAGTGTTACATCAATTGGTTTTTCAACTATAACATGCTTTGCTGCTTGGGCTGCTTTTATACCCAAATCTGCATGCAGACCGGAAGGAACTACAATATCAATAATATCAATGTTATTATTTACAAGCATTTCATCGTAATTAGTAGTCCAGGCAATGTTAAATTTTTCTCCGTATTCCTTTGCACGTTCTTCTTTTATATCGCATATTTGAATTACTTCTACATTCTTCATTACTTGTAATGCCTGAACATGAAACGAAGCAATAACACCTGATCCGACAATTCCAAATCGTATTTTTTTTGACATTTTTTCTCTCTTTAATTTTCTTTTAAATAAACAACTTTTCCGTTCACAATAGTTTTATGAATTTCAATTTTATCATCTTTAATTTTGAATAAGACTAAATCGGCACGCTTCCCTTCCAATAGTTCGCCTCTATCGGACAATGGAAATAATTTTGTGTAATTAACCGTTACCATATTTATAGCTTCGGCAAGCGAGCAATTTGTAAATTTCATCACGTTTCTAATACCCACAAGAAGCGGAAGCCCTGCACCTGCAAAGGTTTTTGTTTTAGGATTTACAACCATTCCTTCGGAAGTCATTTCTATCTTCTCACCGAAAAACTCATAAATGCCGGGTGGCAATCCAGCAATGTGAACAATATCGGAAGTAAGAATAATATTATCTTTCCCTTTGGTTTTAACGAATGTTTTAACTTGTTCAGGTTCCAAATGAAATCCGTCGCAAATTAATTGTGCTGCAAGCCTATCTTCAGCTAATTGCGGCCAAAGCGGATTATATGCACGGTCAATATTTCTTGCACAGCCGTTGCCAAGATGAGTAGATAAAATTGCACCGGCATCCGTAGCTTTTTTAATATCCTCAGCCATACCGTTATGATGCCCAAGTGCAACAACAATACCTTTTTCAACACATTTTTTAATAAACGGAATTGCTCCTTCAACTTCGGGTGCCAACGTTATTTGAATTATTTTATTGTTTGCAGCTTCAATATATTGTTGAAATTCATTCCAGTTAGGTAAACGAACATGTTCAATAGGATGAGCACCTCGGTAGCCATCAACAGGAGAGATGTAAGGACCTTCCAAATGAAATCCTGGAACAGACGCATTGATTAATGAATTTTTTTGAGCTTCAACAAATATTTTCAAGTTTTCAATTAATTGCGAATGCTCACTTGTAATAAATGTGGGAAAAAGAGTTGTAATACCCTGCTGCCAAAAATCAGCCACAGTTTTTTTTACTTTTTTTACGGTAAGCTCATTCCCCATAAAATTAGTGCCGTTATAACCGTTTACCTGATTATCAATAAAACCCGGGGCAATTATTATTTCATCATCTTCATGAGATTTTGCTTCTAATATATTATCTATTTTCCCATCCTTAATTACAACTTGGATAGGCTTACCATCTTTATAATTATTTCCTTTAACAATCATTAAATTACCTCAAAAATTAAAAACATTATTTCCCGAAATCATTATTCTTTTGGTTTCCCTGTTTTAATAACTCCAATTACACCAACGAGAATAAGCAAAACACCTAGAACAAAGTTCATATAAAATGCAATACCAACCGGAATAAAAAAGAGAATGTTCAGAAGCAGTAATCCAATAAATATTACAGATACGGAGACGACTCTGAACGGAGACATTCCTATACTTCCGCTTTTTTCTTTATCTGTTACATTATCACCTTCTAATTCACCAATTGGGGTTTCTAACCTCTTCATAAAATTGCCAACTCTTATTTTTTCTTCATCATCAGCAGGTAATAATTTACTTCCTATATATATTGTAATAATTGCGGTGATTGTTGTTCCCCAAATTAAAAACACTTCTCTTTTGATTTCTCTACCGACAATTTGCATCGTATCAGGTAAGGCAAAAAATAGAACTATACCAAGAACAAAACTGGTAAAGAAAGATAAGATAGCTCCATTTTTTGTAATCTTGTTTGATAATAATCCGAATATCATAGGAATTGCCACAGGAGCCGTAAAAATACCAAACAATTGCATCATACCTCTAAAAAGTCCTTCTCCTCCTAGTTTTAACATAAAAAATGCAACACCTAGACTAAGCAAGCCTACAACAATTGTCATTATTCTTCCCACCATAACAAGATTTTTTTGAGAGGCATTCTTATTTATATGTCTAAAGTAAACATCATTTGTTAGAACATTTGCCGCCACATTATAATCACTGCTTAGCATAGACATTGTTGCCGCAAACATAGCCGCAATCACTAAACCGATTAACCCTGTTGGTAATAATTTAACTGTAATTAGTGCATATATCATTCCATCTTGGTCAGGCGCTATGCTTAAAAAATTAGGAGCTAAAAATGCGGGCAGCATTATTAAAGGACTACTTATTAGAAATAGAGCAATAACAAACCAGCCTAATTTTCTTGCTTCACGTTCGTTAGGTACGGAATAAAACCTTTGAATTAAAGACCAACTTACACTACTAGTTCCAAGAATAACAAAAACAAAATTTGTTATAAAGTAAAGCAAATCATATTCCGGAGGATGTAGAATATTTAGCCTATCCGGAGTAATATTAGAAAAAGCTGCAATAAAGCCACCTGATTCATTAATACTTAGCGGAACCAAAATTAAAACTGCAATTGCCATAACAATAAACTGGATAAAATCTGTAACTGTTACTGCCCAAAGCCCGCCAAGCATTGTATATGTAAGCATAATCAACCCTGACCAAAGGACAGTCTGTTCCAAACTAAATCCTAAACCCGCTGAAATAAACAACCCGATTGCAACAAGTTTCATTGCATCATCAATTATTCTAAGCGGAATTCCTTGCCAAGAGACAAGTTGACGCAACAGAGGAGAGAATCTTTCCTCAAGGTATTCTACCGGACTATTAATACGGGCACGCCGCCATTTGCTTGCCATAAAATACATACTAAATATTACCCCTACAACAGTATCTGTCATTATAACAACACCAAATACCCCATATTTATATGCAATAGCAGAAAATGAAACAAAAGCGAAAACACTAAAACTGCTCATATAATATGAAGCACCGCTTAACCACCAGGGAATTCGATTACCACCACTAAAATAATCACTCATCCCTTTCATATACTTGTAAAAGTAAATTCCAATTCCCAGCATTAGAACAAAATATCCTACCAATACAATATAATCAGCAGTTCCAAGACTACCATGTCCAATATTTTCCATATATATTTCCTTTATTTAAGAGTCTTGTTAAAAAGTAATAAGCTGAATGATTCATCAGCAATTTTAAGATGGTTATTCAACACAGTTAACTGCTCATATCCAAGAGATTTAAACATTTCAATCTTTTCTTTTTCATTTTCTTCAATATATGCATAAACATGTTCCAGTTCATTATTATCTTCCAAAGCAGCTAATATATCTTTAGCTTGTTCTTTATAATTAGGATGAACCATAACATCAATTATTCCAATGTGGTCTTCATGACGGCGTGATGAAGGAATAATTGTTCCAAATCCAAGGATAGTTTCTTCACCATCAAGAACAATGCTTCTATAACCTTTTTTTGGTCTATCTTCTTCGGGAACAACACCTTTTACAACTTGATTCTGTAAAACAAAAAATTCACCTTCGAAATATGAACCGAGATAACAGCCAAGCTCATAATTTTTTATGACCAGCCTACCAAAATCTGCACAAAAAAGTGAAGTAATATCTGCTTGATCTCCAAGCCCCATTGGGCGAAGTGTTGTTTTTTGCTCAGGTCTGAATAGAACTTTATCTTCACCTAATTTGTTAAGTGTTAATTTGAATGAACCTCTTCCACCCATATTACCTACATTAACAAATCCGTATTTTCGATAAATATTTCTTATCCATTCATCCCAAGCTGCAAGATATATTGCACGTGTATTATTTTCTTCATAAACTTTCATTGTTTCGGCTAAAACTTTTTTTGCTATTCCTTGTCCGCGATAATTCTCATCCGTGTAAACATCCGAAAGTATCGCCTGTCCTCTTGGAGTAATTGCATAAGAGGTAGTACCAACTAATTTATCTCCGTCAAAAGCAGACATAACACCAAAGATTTCATTTTCCCACGGAGCTTTAAAGCGTGATTCCGTTGCCCAATAATAAAGTTCATCGTGAGTTTTTAATACTTGTTTTTTTTCGCTTTCCGGTGATTTGTATGTAACCGGTCTAATTACAATTTCCGACATTTTTAATTCCTTAATTAATTAATAACTTAATAAATTCATTTCTTTAAAAAATTTTCTGCATTGTTGTATGCTATCTTCTCTTTATCTTCACTTTTAATTTCAATAAGATTTAATTTTAACAGAGTTGCCTCCGGTATCCTGAAAGGCATGTTTGTTCCGAATGCAAGATGCTCGGCTCCAGCTCTATCAATTAGCTTAGGTATTTCTTTTCGCAAAAGTGTTTGATAATACGGATTGGCTATATCTATTAAATACCGACTTGTCTTAGGTAGATTATCCGGATTTATACCGAACGAATTTAAGAACATAAATTTTGCATTAGGACGAAGCGAAACTAATTTTTCAAAATCTGCCGGTGGTATATCTTCTGCCAAATCCCACTTGTGCTTTTGTCTTCTGTCAACCAAAGTCATAGGAATTTGAATTGCCCAATTTAGTTCTGTTGCAGCGTCAATAATTTCGAGGGCAATAGAATCGGTAATTGAATAGCCGTGATATTGCGGATATAAGCGTAATCCGTTTAGCCTTAAATCTTCCGCACACTTTTTCAAATCATCTTTCCAACCCGCCCATGTTGGGTTTAGAGTTGCAAATGGAATTAGTCTATCTCTAAACAGTTTAGTTTCCACAGCAATCTCTTCATTTGCCGAATGAACATTTTTATACATAGTTCCATTTATTGATGCAACAATTGCTTTTTCAATTTTATTTTTATCCATCAACCGCACAAGAGTTTCGGCAGTGTTATATCGTAATTGTCTAAACGCCCAATGCCCAATGTATGCGTTAATATCTATCAACATTTTCATTCTCCTTTTTAGGCACGCTTATCAAGAATTTCTTGAAAGTTTTTTGAAAAAATATTTTCCCTTTGCTCATCAGTTATATCAGCTGCAAGTATGCGAGCTACACCGGCTTCCATCGACATATCAGAAGCAAAAAGTATTCGTTCGGCTCCAAGCTCTTTTACAGCCATTTCAATCATTCCTTCGTCAACAACACTTCCGCCTGTATCAAGATAAATATTAGGGGCATTGCGTAAATGTTTAATTGCCCATTCCCAATCACCACCGCCACCAATGTGTCCTTCAATTATTATTGCTTCGGGGTAGAGTTTTGAAACATAGGCAAAATCGGCTGCATGCGACATATTAGGCTCAAAGTCCCACTCCTCTCCGGAAGTAGAAAAACCACCGTGAACTAATATCGGAAATTTTTCTTCAATCGATTTTTCAATAATAGGATAGAAAACAGGGTCCCAAATTTTATATTGATTATATACTTTAACCCCTATCATTCCTTTGTCAAGACACCTGTTAATTTCCGAAATACTTTCCTTAAAACCCGGGACTATTGAGCAATAACCGAGTATCCTTCCTTTATAACGCTGCATAGCTTCAAGCACATCGTTATTATTTTCTATTATTTCTTCCATTGTAGGAAGTTTAATGCTCGTCGGTAATTCGTCACGAGTAGGATATCTTCTGTTTACAGGTATTGAAACTGCAAGTTTATCAATTTCCAATTTATCGGCAGCATCAATTAGTAAGTCATTACTTTTCCAACCCCAATTAATATTTTTCCCGTTAATGTGATTATGACAATCTATTCTCATTTTAATTCTCTTTTAAATTTATTTCAACAAAATCATTTTACGCACTTTTCTAAAATTATTTGCTGAAATTTTATAAAAATATATTCCATTTGATAAATTTGAACCATCAAAAGTAACCGAGTGATATCCGGCATTCATCTTAGCATTAACTAATTCTGATACTTTTTCACCCAAAATATTAAAGACCGATATCTCAATGTTCTCTGATTTGGGTAAATAATATTTAATTACTGTAGATGGGTTAAACGGGTTTGGGTAGTTTTGATAAAGTACAAATTCATTTGGGAAATTATTGCTGTTTTCGTTAACAGATGTTGGTGTAAATGGAGTATCTAAAACCCAATCATCCGATTCCATATTAACAAGAGTACCATTATGTCCCCCAGCTTTATCTGTTAATTTATTCCCGCTTCCGTCATTAAAATTCCAATAAGAAACTAATCCATTTTCATTTCCAATTAACTCTTTATCCTTGTTGTCATTTATTTCAGTGCTTGAACGTTCATAATTCCAATAACGTAGTTCATCAATTTTACCTGTAAAATTTATATTAGAAGCTCCACTACCGTAGTACGACGCTACACCCCAGCTATTGCCCGGTATTGAAATACTTTTTTCTCCAACTATATTTTGTGCTACTCCATCTATATAAATAGAATTTAAAGAATCATTTTTAACAACAAATGCTATGTGATGCCATTCATTAATGCTTAATCCATTTTCAGACATTGCATCCGAAGATTCTCCCCAAGTTGGCTGATGATTTGCTCCTTTCAAGGTTAATCGTTTCCCATCTCCTCCAAACGAAAGTAATCCGTCAGTATCATCAGTAGAAGTAATTTGTTTTATCCACATTTCAATTGTAAAGGTTGAAAACACCGGTAATCCGGTTATCAGCACAACTTCATCATTAGAATTATCATTAAAGGAAAGTGAATAATTTCCACTTCCTTTAACTTCTACTTTAACCGTATCAACACCAACGCCACCCTCATTATCGGTAACTTGTAAAAGCACGAAATGAATACCCAAATCAAAATTAATGGTTGCTGTAACGTTTGTATCTAATATACTACCGTTTTCGAGCCAAGAATATTTAATAATTTCTCCATCCTCATCAAAAGAATTTTCTGCTGAAAGAGTTACAGAAGCACTACCTGTTCCATTCATATCCGTTACTATTATATCTTCTCCTGCATCAGCTGTTGGAGCTATATTATTTCCTGATGGATTAATAACAATGTTTACTTTATCGCTTGATGTAATTCCGTCATTATCTGTTACCGTTAACATTACCTCTGCTTTCCCCAATACAAAAGGGACGGAAGAAGGAGTAACACCGGAAGCTATCTGTATGTTGTTTCGTATCCAAACATAACTTACTATGCTTCCATCATCAGAAGAATTACTTCCATTAAGATTAACATAAACAATTCCGTCTCCATTTTCATCGCGTATATATTGGTCTTTACCAGCATCGGCAATAGGAGGAGATTTACTACCTTTGGATGCAAACTCTGTATTTCCATAAGCACCCAAATTAATTCTGTTACCGTTGGGAATTAATTCATTTGCAAAACCGGAAACCGGATCTCCACCATTTATACACTTACTTGTTATAGTATCTATCTCCCATATTTGTGCAGCATCGTTCCAACTACCGCTTTCACTTTGTAGGTGCAAATCAGCTGTTTTATCGTTGGTATCATGAAATTGTGTACCTAATTTTATGCTCTTAAATTTTGGGTCAACTGAAATACCACCTCTTGCCGATTCACATCCATTATAATCTCCTGAGTGATTGTCCCACAAATTATTAAATGTACATACAACACTGTTCCCCTTAGCTATATCTATACCATAGCTATCAGCATTGTTCCCGCCGTTAATAGTATTTGTAATAATGTTGTTTTTTATTACAGCCGTCAATCCGGTTTCATAACTCCACTCGGTATTAAAGCCTGTATTACCACCAATTCTAATTCCACCTCCAATGCAATTAACAATTGTATTATTTTCAATTAATGTATTTGTAAAGTTTTTTATATTTATTCCACCGGCTTCTCTTATGTTTTCGGATGTACCTGTATTTCCGCACTGTAAAATTATATTGTTCCTTATAACAACATTTTTTGCTGCTACCGATTCTTTTGCGTCAAGAGCAATAGCAGCACCTGCAGTAAATTCAAATCTATTATTCTCAATTATTACATCGTCAGTAATTGTGGCAGCCTGTCCTGATGTAACTTCAATACAAAAATTTGAATTTCCTGTTTTCGCATATTCTCCGTAAACATGATTATTCCGTACCACAATGTGGTTACCATCGTACCATCGTATTCCCGAGTTTGATGTTACTTCAAAATCATTATCCTCAACGGTTAAATTTATAGGGTCAAGAAAATATATGTATGAATGCCCACCCTTAAGCCCGATACAATGATTAACATTTATGTTTTTCCCTTTGTGAACAACAAATCCATCTCCATTATTTTCAAAAATATTAACATAAGAAAATGTAATATCGGAGGGATATTCGGTTGAGCCTTCACGGTGCACAAACTCCACAGCTACATAATGTCCTTGTCCGTCCAACTGTGGCGAACGTATTGTATCTCCGGTTTCGGGATTGTAAAGATATTGTGCATATTTATTCCCGTCTATTTTTAATCCTTCTATTGTTAGATGATTCATCGATTCTTTTTTATTCATAATCATCGGTCCGGCATGATGAAGTATCCACGATGAATTTTCCGAATAGTAATAGCACCAATGTGCATCATCAACTAATTTAATTGTGGTTTGATTTATACCGGCTCCTTGCAAAGTTGTATTGTTTCCGGCAAACCAAAGGACAGAATCTATAACAAAAGTGTTGGCACTCAGTGCAACTAAACCACCCTCATCTTTTACATATTCAAGAGCTTCGTTAATTTGGATGTGGTCATCGACACCATCACAATTTAAAACTATACTACCTGCACCATTATTACGTGTTGCTGTAACTGTTTGAGCGTTTACAAAAATTGAGATAATACTCAAAAAGAAAAATTCAATTATTATTGTTTTCATATTATTCCTGTCAATTATAACTTGTTAATTAATGATACAAATAAATTATCGTAGAAGAATCATTTTACGAGTTTGAGTAAAACTATTAGTTTCTATCATGTAAAAATAAATTCCTGATGTTACATTATGTGCACTCCAAGTAACCTCGTGAACACCTGAATTAAGTTTTTCGTTTACCAATTCATCAACAATTTGCCCTAATGTATTTAGAATTATTAACTTTACATTTGATGCAACTGGCAACATGAATTGAATATTTGTAGTAGGATTAAAAGGATTTGGGTAGTTTTGCGATAAGTAAATTTCACTTGGAATATTTTTAACATGTTCAACACCAACACTGTTTAACGGAACCCCCTCAATCCAATCTGTATTTTCCATATTATACAATGTTCCGTTTAGCTGCCCTTTGGCATCACTTAAAACATTACCTGTTCCGTCATTAAAATTCCAGTATGCTACCAGACCTTCTTCGCTTCCTGTTAATTCTTTATCTTTATTATCATTTATTTCTTGGCTGGTTCTTACTACATTCCAAATACGAAGTTCATCCATAGCGCCAACAAAATTTAATTGACTTTCATCACTTCCATAATACGAAGCTAAAGACCAAGTATTACCTGGCATAATTACATCTGTTCCACCTTCAATAGTTTGGGAAACACCATCAATAAAAATAGATTTTAATTTGTCATTATTTGCTACATAGGCAATATGATGCCATTCATTTAATGTTATACCGTTAGCTGCCATTGCACTCAAACTTTCTCCCCACGTGGGTTTATGGTTATTTCTTAAGGTAAGTCGTTGTCCATCTCCGCCCATCCAAATTAGGGCATCCGTATCATTAGTAGAGTTTTCCAATTTTACCCAAAATTCTATTGTGTAAATTGAAGAGGTAGGGATGTTTTCTATCAATAGAAAGTCATCTTTTTTAGTTTCACTGTTAAAACGTAATGCAAAATTGCCTGGATTTACCGTGTCCGCTTTTGCTTGTACTGTAATAATTACGTTATCACTTTTTGCACCACCTTTATTATCGGTTACAGTTAATGTAATTGTGTGTGTTGCAACGCTTAAGTTAACAGTTGGTGTAACTCCCGTGGCAATTTGCGTTTCTCCTTCTTTCCAAAGGTAACTTACAATTGTTCCGTCGCTATCACTTGAAGCACTGCCATCAAGAGAAATGTCTTCACTGCCGTTTTCGTCATTATCAACAACGGTTTGATCGGCTCCTGCATTTGCAATTGGGAGTATATTACTTCCTGCACTGCCAATATATTCAAAAGCTCCTATATCAATTGTTGCTACAGCATCTCCATTCCCATCCGATATTCTACTGTTTCCATCAGCATCAAAGAGCGGAAGAAATAATCCTGATGTATCTGTAACTCCGGCATCAATGCAAGGAGAATTAGCTTGTAAACTATAATCACCATGCGCGGCATCAGAAAACAAGGGGTCGATTGCTAAGATATTTGATCCTGAAGGTGTATCAAATTCATTATTCCAAAAATCAGAATTGGTATAACTCATAGAGATATCATAATTTCCAATTCTATACGTGCTTACATTACTGACAATCGAATTGATTAGTTCGTTATTTTTATTCTCTCTGTTACACCTATAAAGCACCTGTCCATTTTCAATTACACAATTTATAAAACGATTATTTTCACCGCCCTTACTATATTGCCCATCATAGCTATTAAAATTAATAAAATATCCAAAATTCTTAAATAAGCAGTTATAGAAATCATTATCGGTACCGGCATAATCGGGGTCCCAGGGATCTTCACCTGTGTACATAATACTAACAGCGCTAGTGCAATCGATCGCTTTACAATTATAATATTTATTATGGTTGGCTCCGTCTCGTATTAAAAAACCGGTTGCCTTATAGGCGGTACAATTTTTATACACATTATTGGTAACACCGGAATGCCTAGCCACAAAACCACCCCCTTCAAGATTTTTTGCCACACAGTTTTCAAATAGGTTTCCACTCCATTCGTAACCATCGCCTTTCATTGTAAAGCCATGCCCCACATGGTCTAAATTTCCAACGCGTTCAATATAACAGTTTCTAATAATATTGTCATTGCTTTCAATTTCAAAATAGTAATCCGTATTTGAGTAATACAAGGTTTGATTATCATCGCAATAAACTTTTACATTCTCTAACAGATTGTGGTCATCTTTATATACCATTACAGCTTCTGCAGCAGCATTATAAACAACACAATTTTTAATTGTATTAAAACCTTCACCATAATAAATTCCAATACCGGTGCCATCATAACTATCGTTTATATCACCAATTTCCGAAACTATAATATTTTCTATTATACAATCCTCAGCTGACCATGATATTACACCGTCGCTATACATTGTTACTTGAAAATTTTTTACTACAATATGATTGGTAAAATTTATTCCTGTTCCCGTTGCTCTATCACCACCGTTAAGCAACGGCATTTTTGTGGGATCTAGATTTCTATTAGTTTCATAATCCCACCAATCGATATTTGATATATCACCCGGTGTATTTTGATATCCTTCAAAAGTAATTTTAGAATCGGTAATTCCACTTGGAAGTTTTAAGTTTTTATCATTATAAATTCCGGCTTTTACATAAACAATATCACCATTAGTAACTTTACCCGCAGCATATTTAATTGTTTTCCAAGCCGTTGCTTCTGTTAAACCGTTATTAGAATTACTACCATCAGACTTAACATAATAGGTTGTAGCATTTAAATTCAAAAATGTAATAAAAGAAACAAAAAAAAAGATTATGTAATTCTTTTTTTTGCGTGAATAAATATTTGGCTTCATCGATAACTCTGTTATTATGGATAAGTAAGAGCGGTCTTAAAATAATTAAGACCGGTTCTTAAATTGATTAATAATGCAACAAAAACATTTGTCGTTATTTTAAAAGCAACATTTTTTTAACTGAAGAAAAATTACCTGCTGAAATTCTATATATATAAATTCCACTTGTTAAAAAAGTAGCATCAAAAGTAACGGAATGATAACCTGCATTCATGTTCCTATTTACTAATTCTGCCACTTTCTCACCCAACATATTATAAACAGATACTTCCACATTTTGTGTTACAGGCAACGCAAAATTAATTACTGTTGTAGGATTAAAAGGATTCGGATAATTTTGCTGCAAAACAAATTCATTTGGAATTTTTATATTTTGATTATTATCAACATCCCATTTTTTTGAAAGAGACGCAGGACCGCTAACCCAATCGGAATTTTCCATATTATACAAAGTTCCGTTTGCATTGCCTTTACTATCGGCTAAGGTTGTTCCGCTTCCTTCATTAAATTTCCAATAACCTACTAAACCCTGTTCGTTACCTGTTAACTCGGTATCTTTATTACCGCTTATTTCACTTGCAGTTCTTTCATCATTCCATATTCGTAACTCGTCCAAACAGCCTACAAAATTTAACGAACTTACATCTCCACCATACCATGAAGCTAGATACCAAGTATTTGTAGGCATAGTTATACTTGTTCCGCCTTCAATAGTTTGGGAAACTCCGTCAATGTATAATGCAGATAATGTTCCGTTGTTTGCTACATAAGCTATATGATGCCATTCATTAAGACTTATTCCATTTGAGGCGTAAGCATTCCAACTATCCGACCATGCTGGCATGTGTCCACTTGATTTTAGTGTTAAGCGTTTGCTATCACCACCCATATTTATCATTGCATCAGTATCATCGCTTGAGCCTTCGGCTTTAACCCAAAACTCTATTGTCATTACGCTTGATGTGGGGATGCTTGTTATTTCTACAAACTCATCCTTTGTCGCTTCGCCATTAAACTGTAAAGCATAGTTTGTTGAACCTCCGCCACCATTACCGTTTATAGTAATTATAACATCATCGTTAGAAGAAGCTCCATCGTTATCGGTTACAATTAAAGTAATGGTATGTGTTCCAACACTTAAGCTTACTGTAGGATTTACTCCCGTTGCAATTTGTGTTGCTCCTTCTTTCCAAACATAACTTGAAATTGTACCATCACTATCGGTAGAAGCACTACCATCAAGAGTAATATTTTCACTGCCATTGTTATCGTTATCAGTAACTGTTTGGTCTGAACCGGCATTTGCGACCGGTGGAGTATTAGCAGGAGGATTACCACCGTTAAGATTTGGACCTGTTACCCAATCGGAATTTTCCATATTATACAAAGTTCCGTTTGCATTGCCTTTACTATCGGCTAAGGTTGTTCCGCTTCCTTCATTAAATTTCCAATAACCTACTAAGCCTTGTTCGTTACCGGTTAACTCGGTATCTTTATTACTGCTTATTTCACTTGCAGTTCTTTCATCATTCCATATTCGTAACTCGTCCAAACAGCCTACAAAATTTAACGAACTTACATCACCGCCATACCACGAAGCTAAATACCAAGTATTTGTAGGCATACTTATACTTGTTCCGCCTTCAATGGTTTGGGAAACTCCGTCAATGTATAATGCAGATAATGTTCCGTTGTTTGCTACATAAGCTATATGATGCCATTCATTAAGACTTATTCCATTTGAGGCGTAAGCATTCCAACTATCCGTCCATGCAGGCATGTGACCGCTTGATTTTAGTGTTAAGCGTTTGCTATCACCACCCATATTTATCATTGCATCAGTATCATCGCTTGAGCCTTCGGCTTTAACCCAAAACTCTATTGTCATTACGCTTGATGCAGGGATGCTTGTTATTTCTACAAACTCATCTTTTGTCGCTTCGCCATTAAACTGTAAAGCATAGTTTGGAGCAGTAGCACTTTCATAAGCACCAATGTCAACACTTTCGCCTTGTACTCTGGGATTACCTTCGTAATCAGTATCGGATAAAGATATACCGTCTGATGTTCCTGCATTAATGCAAGGTGATGTTGAAGTAATATGATAATCGCTATTTGTTAAATCGAGAAACAGCGGATTATCCGATAACATATTATCACCCGCCGGTGTAGAAAAACCGTTATTATAAAAATCCGAATTTTTATAAACAATATTTAAGGATGCACCCCCAGATTTATAAGAATTAACATTAACCACAATACAATTTACCAAACTATCATTTGTGCTATTTTTTACAGCATTATAGAGATAACTACCTCCGTCAAAAACACAGTTTATAAAACTATTGTCTTTGGTTGTTTGCGGATAATTAGCATCACCAAACGTTATTTGACGTCCCGTTGTTTTACTAAAAATACAATTCTTAAAAGTATTATTGTAAGCAGTTGTAGGTTTGTTTTGGTCTTCGCCATTAGCCCAAAAACTTACGGCTGTGGCACATCCAACTGTTTTACAATTTTCAAAAGTATTATTGTTAGCTCCATCTCTGGCAAAAAATCCACTGGCGTCCGGTTCTGTACCCGCATCGGCGATACAATTAATAAAATTATTATTCACAGCACCACTTCGTCTAACAGCAAATGCATCTCCTCTAAAATTTTTTGTTGTGCAATTTTTTACTACATTATTTTTACAGGCTCCGTTGATATCGCCATTATTAAAATCATGTCCGCCTTTAATAGCTACTCCGTGCCCATGATGTGTACTTCCAACTTTTCTTTGTAAAAAACAATCTTTAACAATATTATCATTAGCCGGCATTGTTGTATTATCTTCCGAACCAATATGTATATAATAGTGTGTACCATACGGATCATCACTATAAACACTACAATTTTCTATTGTATTATTGCTTGAATAATTAATTGAAATTCCATATCCGTGTGCATTAACTATCTTACAATTTTTTACGGTATTGTTTCCAATGCCATAAGCCGAACCTCTAATTTTAATACCATCACCATCCGGTTGTGCTTCCAATGTAGAGTCACCAATAGCAAAAGCAATTATATTTTCGATATCACAATTGGTAGCATCATATAACAACAAGGCAGTTTGATAGTTTTTAATTTGAAAATTTTTGAAAGTTGTATAAGGTTTTAATTGAACTGATATTCCTTCCTTTCTATCTTTTCCGGCAAGTAACGGTAATTTTGTAGCATCAAGGTTAGATTGATTTTCATCGTACGTCCACCAATCAATATTACCGCCGTCTCCCGGCACTGATTTATAACCTTCAAACACTATTTGATTAGCTGCATCCCCATCATTAATAATTAAATTTTCATTTTTATAGGTTCCTGCTTTTACATAAACATAATCGCCAGGGTTTATAACTCTCATTGCCGCATATTTAATTGTTCTCCATGGAGTTGTTTCCGAAGTTCCTCGAAGAGGAGAATCATCACCAGCAGTAGAGACATAATAAGTTTTAACTCCATCATCTTTGCTATACCACTGCATTGTAACACCATCACTATTCCAAGCAGTGTTATCCATATTGTATAAAACTCCATTTCTATTATTAGGAGTTTGATCTGTCAAGGTATTGCCATTTTCATTTTCAAAAGTATAAAGTGCTTCCAAGTTAGGCTCTGTTCCATCAAGAATAGCATCTTTATTATCAGCAATTTCAATTTTAGTACGGGCAGTACTCCATACTCGAACTTCATCCATAAAACCTTTGAATGCTGTAGCACCATAACTGTTTCCATCTTCTTTAAAATGAGCTAACACTAAAGTCTTTTGTACACCGTAACCACCAACTTGCCCCCACATTACACGTACACCATTTTTATATATTTTAATTGAATCTTCCGATCTTACATAAGCAACATGAGTCCATTGATTTGCAGGAACTTGTCTGGCAGCATATCCGGCATCGGAAACATTTGTTATTGCCGTTGCATTTAAATATCCCCCATCCGACAAATAGAATTGGTCACCGTTTAATCCGTCCCACAATTCAAATAAATGTTGTTCGCCATTATTTGTTGTTGGTTTTACCCATCCTTCTATTGTATATATATTACCTATTTGAGAAAAGTTTACAGCCTTTACAATATCGTTAGTACCTGCGGAATTAAACTGCAAAGACTTACTTTGGGCAAAAAGATTTATTGAAAATAAAATAATAACAAATAACACCCTCTGTGTTTTGTGTACGAGCTGAATCATTACGAATTTCTCCTATAGTTTGTTTTTAATAATTAGTGTTTTGTATTATTTAGAGTGCATTAGAACTTCCTATTAAAATTAATTTACGGAAGGCTTGTAGATTTGCGTAATAATTATAGTAGATTTTTTTTTCTATTTTAGTAAGATACACCTTTTAACATAAAAAGCTCTACCTGCTGAAACTTTGTAAAAATATGTTCCCGAACTTACATTAGTTGCATGCCAAATTATGGAATGATTCCCACTTGATTGAAACTTGTCAAGTAAAACATTTACTAACTGACCAAGACTATTATAAACTAATATTTTTACATTTGTTGATTTGTCTAAATAGTAAGAAATATTAGTAGTAGGGTTAAAAGGATTTGGATAGTTTTGAAATACTGTAAAACTATTAGGAACAACAATATTTTCTTCAACATCCGTAAAAGTTGGAACTTCATAAATTCCCATATCTATTATTGCTGTTCCGGTATCTTTTGAATCAAAAAAACGGGGATTGCCGTAATAATCTAACTCAGGCAAAGGATAAGCAGACATATCCGCAAGCCCAGCATCAATACATTGAGAGTTTTCTTTTAATCTGTAGTTGCCATTTTCTGCATCTTCAAATAAGGGATTAACTTTTAAAATATCTGTGTAAGTAGATTTGGTATCAAAAGGAATATTAAATCCCATATTCCAAAAGTCTGTATTTGTAAATTTAAAATGAATTTCACGGTAGTTTGTATATTTTGTGTACATATAGTTATCAATATTTGAAACTATACAATTAATCATTTCATTGTTTTCATTTTTTCGACCGGTGTTAAATAAATTTACCCCTTTGTAAAAAACACAATTAACAAAATTGTTATATTCGGCTTTTGATTCTTTATTTTGACCGGCGAAAGCTATACAAGCATGCTGTGTATTTTCAAAAATTGAATTTGTAAAGGTATTGTACATTCCAGCATTATTAATTCCATCTTCATCAGTATCATAAAATCCAACCGCCAGAAAACAACCGTCTGTTTTACAATAGTTAAATACATTATGGCTTGCTCCATCTCTGACAATAAAACCATCCCCGCTTTCACCACCAATTGCAGTACAATGATTGAAAGTATTGTTTTTTACTCCTCTATGCCTAACATAAAAGCCACCATTCTTTAAGTTCTTTGCAGTACAATTTTCAAACAAATTATTTTCACCGTTTCCTTTTATTCCGATTCCATGCCCGCCATGATCCAAATTACCGACCCTCTCTATATAACAATCCTTTAACACGTTGTTATCGCCATAAAGGACAATATAATAATCAGTTGCGGCATTAACATCTGCTTGTCCTGTATATCCTTCGTTACAATAAACCTTACATTTTTCTAAGCGATTACCATTCCCCAAAAGATTAATGCCTTCTGCACCGGAATTAACAACAACACAATTTTTTAATGTTGAATTATTTGAATGTGCCAAGCTAATGCCTTTGCCATTGTAACTACCTGTTACATCTCCAAAGTTTTTCGCAATAATATTTTCGGCTATATTATTGTTTACTTCGTAATAACCAATTCCTACATTATAATTAGTTATTTGGAAATTACGGATAACTACATAATTGACCGAATAGATTTGAAATGCTGTTCCACTTGCTCTGTTCCCCCCATCAAGTAAGGGCATTTGGGTAGCACTTAGTTCATTGCCATATTGCCACCAATCAGTGTTAGTAATATCACCAGGAGCATTTTTGTATCCTTCAATGGTAATAGGGTTACCGCTTGTGCCACTTGCATTAAACACAACTCTTTCGCCATCATAAAGTCCGGCTTTAACGTAAACTATATCACCTGGGGTTGTTGCTTTTTCTACAGCATATTTAATTGTTTTCCAAGCAGTTGATTCGGATAATCCGTTGTTGGAATTGTTTCCATTTGTGGTTACATAATAAGTTGTTGCATTTACTGAAAATGCAACAAAAAAAATCAATGAAAATATTTTTATAAAAGTATTGAACATTTTTTCCCTTTTCATATAGAAGTTTTTAATATTTTAGTTATTTATTCTTAAAAAAAACAATTTATTTTTTAATAATTAATTCTATTTAGTGTGGTAAAGAAACAATACCAAACCCCTTAGCATTACTTTGCGGGCCTACAAAAAATTGTTTGGTTAGTTTTTTGTAAAGCAAATTAAATTCAGGTTTAACGGAAAAAGTTGAGATTGGTAATTGTTTCGGTTCTCCGTTAAAAAAATTAGGATTACCATAAAAATTTCTTTTATCTTTATGTAAAGAATTTTTACATTTATAAATAATATTCTTTTCGTAAATATCATCACTTCTTAAATTCCCTGAAATATCTTTGGCTAAATGGTAAAATGTATTATTGTGAATATTCAATTTTGTAGCTATTGCCAAATTATCGGCAATACCAATTCCTGCTGATTTTTCTTTATCCACACTAAAAGCAACAATGTTATTATATATTTCTATCTTACCTTTTGCTTCATCAAAAATATTAATTCCGGAAGTTAATCCTGTTTTATCAAATCCCTCAAAATAATTATTTCGTATTATTGCGTTGATAACATTATCAGCTCTAATAGGACTTTTTACACGAAATCCCTTTGCTCCTCTCACAATATTGTATTCCGCTAATAAATTTTTGCAACTCGGATTCTTATTTTCTTCGTTGTTATCAACTATTTTATTTTGTCCAAAGTAGATTGCAGTATATAATGCTCCTTCAAAAATATTTCTACGTGCTATACAATCTTTATCCCCTTCCTTAAACGACAATGCTTGGTTTGCAGCACCAAAGAAGTAACAGTCTTCAACAATAGAACCTGTTGAACTATAAAAATTACAGCCATAATCTTGCACAGCATTAGGATAACTTTCTCCATCTTCTTTTTCCATTACAAAATCCGAAATAAAAGTACAATTTGTTATAAGTACACTATCAACTCTAAATACTTGAATTCCATCTTTACCGTTTTGTTCAAATGTACAATTCTTTATTGTTACGTTATGGGGTTTATTTTTTATTACGGTTTCTTTTAACAAGCCATCATTCCATATTCCAACATCAATACCAATTAGATAATTAGTTATATGAAGTCCGTCAATAACAACATACGAAACATTTCCTATAATAATTGCCGAACCGTTTGTTCCATCTTCAAGACTATCAGGTCCATCAACTTCCCCTTCTTTACGCGGACCATTAAGAGTTACAGCTCCTTTCTTTTCTGCCATTATTACTATAGGCAATTCTTTTGTACCGTTTTTATTTATTTCTATTGCATATTCATATCCATAATTACCAGGTTTTATTATTAGTGTATCTCCGGCAGTTAATACGGATGTACCTTTTTTTATGGTTCTGAATGGAGAATTTATTTTTCCGTTATTTGCATCGTTTCCTTGTAAAGAAACATAGTATTTGGAATCATTTTCTTTTTTGTTACTACACGAAATAAGCATCAAAGTAATAACAGATAAAAAAATAATAAAAGCGTACTTTAATAAATGTTTCATGCAATTTTTTCCTTGCTTTATCATATAATGATTTAATGTTTTCTAAAATTTAACTCCAAATCCTTTAGCTTTACTATTATGTTTTAGGTAAAAAGGTTTTGTAAGTTTTTTATAATAAGAACTAAATTTTTTCTTTTCAGGTATTACTGAAATTAATAATTGAGCAGGAATACCATTTACAAATTCAGGATTTTCTATAAAATTATTTTTCAAAGATACTTTGGAATGCTTGCACTTATAAGCTATGTTTTTTTCAAACGAAAAATTTTGTTCCGTATTATCACCTCTGTATCTGTCTAATTCCAAATCTCTTACAACATTATAAATTGTATTGTTATGAATTAAAACATTTACTTCGGAAGAGCCTCCAAGCTCTAATGAGATTCCAGCGGAATGTTCATTCTTTTTACCGAATGCCAAGATGTTATTATATATCTCAATTTTTCCCAGAGCTTCATTCCAAACATTAATACCGCCCGTATTGTTTGTTTCATCAAAACCTTCAAAATAATTATTTCGTATAATAGCATTTTTACAGTTATCCACCCTCAAAGGACTTTTTACACGGAACCCTTTGGCGGGGCGTACAATATTATATTCTGCAGTTATATTTTCGCAAACGGGATTAGCATTATTATTCGTAGCATCTGCTCTTCTATTCTGCCCTAAATAAATTGCCGTATATTGTGCCCCTTCAAAAATATTTCGTCTTGCAATACAGTTTTTATTTCCCTCTTTAAATGAAAGTGATTGATGATGCGCTCCAAAGAAATAGCAACCTTCAACTATTGAATATTTTGTATTGAAAAAATTACAACCATAATCTTGTACTGCTATTATATAATCCTTTTTTTGAATTTTATCGGAAATGAACTGACATTCCGAAATAATTGTGCTATCAACTCGGGAAGTTTGTACACCTACTTCACCATTATTGTTGAACACGCATCTTTTTACAATTATGCTATGAGGACGGTCTTTTTCATTTTGAACTTTCCCCATTAAGTTTACTCCAACCGAATAATCGGTAATATAAAAGCCATCAATAATAACATAAGAAGCATTTATAACATTAAAAACAATCCCTCCTTTTTCGGAATAATCTTCTTCTCCTTTCTTTCTTAATCCTTTTAATATAACACTGCCCTGTTGTTCTGCCATTATAACTATTGGGAAATTTTTACTTCCACTTTTTGAAATATTTATATCGTATTCGTGTCCGTAATTTCCGGCACTAACAATTAAGGTATCGCCCAAAGATAAAACCGAAACTCCTTTTTTTATTGTTCTAAAAGGAGCTTTCATGCTCCCAATATTAGTATCATTTCCGTTTAATGCTACAAAATATTTATGAATGCTTTCATCTTTTTTTGTATTGCATCCAACTGAAAATGTGATTAAAACTATTAATAAATATATTTTTTTAATAATTGATAAAGTTTGGGTTTTCATTTTGTTCCTTTAGTTAAATTCAACTCCATATCCTTTTGCAGGACTATCAGGCTTAAGCCTAAATGGTTCAGTAAGTTTTTTATAGTAAGCATCAAAATTGTGTTGAACAGGTTTTGTTACAATAGCTTGTTGAAT
>JALSTL010000007.1 GCA_026983755.1 Melioribacteraceae bacterium
ATTAAAACCCATTGTGAGCGAAGTTTAAGTATGGCTAGTTTGAAACATTCCTTTTGTTTTAGTGCTGTAATTTGTATTTATTTTAATTGCTAAAAGCAATTCGGTATTCTTAGAAACCTTATGTCCGCCGGTTAATCCGATTCCTAATCCAATTAAATAATTCGATGCATCACTAATTGGATTTGCTGCAGATATATGGTATTCTTTTTCTTTTGTTTCCACATTAAAAAAAATGTTGTAATTGTGTTGGTCAAATGATAAATATGAAACTCCGATTTCACTATTTACATATAAAGATAAAAATTTACTCTCTTTTAATAAATAGTTAGCTCCGAAATACAGCGGAATTAATTTATGGCTATCGGAAAATAGAAGATTTCGGTAATGATCCGAAGCCGTTTTATAATGAACAGTTTCAGCAACCTAAGCACCGTAACCCAAAGCTATGTTATAGTTTAATTTTTTCCCCGAATTGATAATTTAGTTTTCCTATTCCTTGCAAACCGTTTGTTCTTGTCATTGGAGAAATGAGTCCGTAGTTAAATTCAATTGAATAATTATTTTTAGCCTGACTGGAAGGTACAATTAATAAAAAAATTACCGAGGCTATAATTTTTTTCATTTTAAGCTCTCTGTTATGAGAGAAAATAGTATTGTATCTGTAAATTATTATATTTTTTATCTTGAAGCAATACAGAAAAAAAATGACCCAAAGTTAGTTCCGGAAGAATGTTAAAACCGTTACACTAAAACAATTTAGCTTTAGTGTAACCTGCACACTGAGGTAAAATTAAATATCTTCAATGGCATCAATACCTTCGGGCATTGGCAAAAAGAATCTGATTGGTAAAACCTTGCCGTTTTTACGAACAAGTTTGTTTACTTTCTTTTTAATTAAAATACTATGCTCAATAAACAAATCGTCGTCAATAACCGAACCGAAAACATAACTGGTTCCTTTAATAACAACATTCTTTCCAATTCTTAAAGGATGTTCATCGCTTCCGGTCATATTTACGCTAGATTCGATTAAAGAATTTTTGCCGATGATAATATTTCCTTTAATTATATCGCCCCATAAAATTTCAACATTATCTTTTAAAATTAATTTTTGATTTGGAAAGCAAGATAGAAAAGCATTTGCCCCCACGGTGTTGTTTTCACCGAAAATCACATTTCCATCTACAAAAACATTTTTTCTTAATTTCAAATTATAATTAAGTTTTGCGCCTTTACCTATATGAACACCTTTCCCGATTTTTATATCGAGAGGTTTTCCTTTTTTATCCATTACGATTATTTGTTTAATAACATCATCGGCAATAAAAAAATCATCGGGGTCATCAATTCTGATAATATCTTTAAGACTTTCATAAACATTTTTTCTGGCAATAGCATCCATTTCTTTTAATACGGATTTATTATTAAAACCCATAATAACGTGTTGTTGTTTTGCACTTACGGCTGCAACTGTTAAGCCGTTTTTATTAAAAAGTGCAATTAAATCCGTAATATAAATTTCACCTTGAGCGTTATTGCTTTTAATTTTTTTAATTTGTTCAACCAAGTATTTATATTTAAATGCAAATACACCGGAGTTAAATTCATTATTGTTTAATAATTCTTCTTTGGTAAAAGAATAATTTTTACCGTTAAATTTTCTTGTAATAGGTTTATTGGCATCAATATTTAATATATCTTTATGTTCAATAATTTCAATTACTTTGCCTTTATCTTTGCCGGATGAATTTCCGCTATCGTCTTTACTTTTTACTCTGACAATTCTACCGTAACTATTTAAATTCGGGTCTCCTTCATACATTCCTGTAAGAACCATCATATCAGCTTTTGATTTTTTAAAAGCTCGTTTAAACATTTTAATTGTTTTATCATTAATAAGTCCCATATCACCCGGAAGAACATAAACAATTCCGTTATAGTTTTTGGGTATTTTTTCCAACGCAATTTGTACGGCATGTCCGGTACCGTGTTGAACTTCTTGAAATGCAAAAAGGGTATTATTATGTTTTCCAATAACCTGTATAACATCTTCTGCTTTAATTCCGGTTACTATAATTGTATTTAAATTTTTAAGTCCGGCTTTACAAGCTTCGTAAACACGTTCTACCGTAGGTTTCCCCCAAATTTTATGAAGCATTTTGGATTTTTGGGATTTGATTCTTTTTCCGTGTCCGGCAGCTAAAATAATAGCTGTTTCCGGTTTCTTTGTATTAAATTTTGAAGAATAGTTTTTTATTATTTTATTAATTGTTGCCTTTCTGTTAGCGGACATAAAAACTCCGTATTTTAAATTATTTAATTTTTAAGAAAAATTATTTGATAGGTAAATAAAAAGGATAAAACAAGACATTCCAAGTTTAATTTTTAGTACTTAATAAATTATTTAATTCGGAAATTCTTTTTTCGTACTTTTCAGCTTTTTGCGGTTGAATGTTTTTTAATTTTTGATATATCTCTATTGCTTCATTATAATTACCTTGCGAGCTGTATATTTCGGCAAGTGTTTCGGTAATAATTGTTCCTTCAGGTAATATTGTTTTTTGATCGTTTTGATTTTCCAAAGGGTTTTCACTTGAAGGCAACAAGTTATTTTCTTCATCGGATTCCGATAATGTTTCGTTAAGTACTTTGTTAACCGTATCGTCAAAATTATTGCCTAATTCTTTAATCTTCTTTTTAATTTGTTCTATTTCATTTGTATAATATTTATAAGTTTCTTCACAATCCAATAAATTATGTGCTTTGGATAGCATTAATTTTGCTTTTTCAAATTCTTCGTTATGAGCCAAAGCAAGTGCCAATAAATAATGTGGAGTTGGATAATAAGGGAAATTATCAATGGCTTTATTGAGTAAATCAATAGCTTCGGCAATGTTATTATCAGCCAATTCTTTAGCGGCTTTGTAAACAATAAGTGGAGAATTATTGTTAAATTCAAACACGAAAGCAAATTTATCCATTTTGTAAAAACCTTTTAATTTGATCTATGAATATATGAATGTTTTACCGAAAGAGCGGCAACCATTGCGAAACCGAAAAAGAACATAAGTTGAAAAGGTAAAGCGGCTAATTCCATAAAATATATTGAAGCTATTACGCCTATTAAGCAATAAAGAGCTAAAATAATTTCAACAAGAATTGTAGTATCCAATTTATTATTATTTAAATAATTGGATTTTGTGTGAAACGAATCCGACTTTTTAACAATTTTAAATTTAGGAGTTCTAATAAATTCACTTTTTCTATTTAAAAGTCCTTCTATAACCGCTTTGGAATTATTAACTGCAAATCCCATACTTCCGGCCATAAAAATAGGAAACAGGGCAATTTTTTTCCGCCAATCGGTATAAACATCTTTTTGAGCATAAAGATAAAATAGAAAAGAACTAATAAAAGCCAAAACAAAAACCGACATTAAATTAAAGAAGAAATTATAAGGTCCGCTATTCTTAATAAATATTAAAGGTACATTTAAAATGCCGGCAATTAAAATAAAAGGAAACACAATATTATTTGTTAAATGGAAAGTTGATTGCAACTTAATGCGCAAAGGAATATTAGCTTTCCAAACCTTAGGTAAAAGTTTCCTGGCGGTTTCTATGGCACCTTTGGTCCATCTGTATTGCTGAGCTTTTAGTGCGTTCATTTCAGATGGCAATTCTGCGGGAGTTGTAAAATCTTTCAGATAAACAAATTTCCAACCTTTTAATTGTGCGCGATAACTTAAATCCAAGTCTTCCGTAATAGTATCGTCGTGCCAATTGCCTGCATCTTCTATACATTCTTTACGCCACACTCCACCGGTGCCGTTAAAATTTATAAAAAAGCCTGCTCTATTTCTTACAGGTTGTTCCATAACAAAATGACCGTTCAATGCCAAAGCTTGAATTCTGGTAAGTAAAGAATAATCTTCATTTAAATGTTCCCAGCGTGATTGTACCATACCGATTTTAGGATTTGTAAAATATTTCAAGGTTTTTTTTAAAAATTCGGAAGACGGAACAAAATCTGCATCAAAAATTGCAATTAATTCTCCCTTGGCTGTTTTCAATCCTTCTTTTAATGCCCCTGCTTTAAAACCGATTCTATTTTTTCTTCGGATTTGTTTAATATCAAAACCTTCTGCCTGTTTTTGTTTTACCAGATTGGAAACAATTTCAACTGTTTCATCCGTAGAATCATCCAAAACTTGTATTTCCAATTTGTCTTTTGGATAATCAATTCTGCAAACCGAGTCAATTAATCTTTCGGCTACGTATTTTTCGTTATAAAGAGGTAATTGAATTGTTACCGTTTTATCAAGGTTTATATTTTTTGCTACCGGTACTTTATGAATATATTTTTTATGATAGAATAACATTACCAATCCGTGCATTGCAAAAAATAGTAAAACCATCATTGTAAGTATATATGTTATTAAAATAATTTCGTCAATTAACATAAGTGCCTTTAAAGTTGTTTATAATTATAACGTATTACAAAATATACTAAATTTTCATCAAAATAATTTTAACATTAAAAATAAAAATTTAATATAATATTGCCACATTTCAAATTAAGAAAATAAAAGGTTTACCAATTGGAAACTACACCAAGTAAAATATCTTCCGTAATTTTATCAATTGCAGTTTTTATTGCATTTTTTCTTTTGGAAAAAATATCGCCGGTGTTATTATAATCTCCGTAATTGGAAAAAGTTTTATTAAAAACCGTTTTTTTCATAATTAAATCTTTATAAACTACATGAACATTTAAAGTAATTCTACGTGCCGAAACATTTTCGCCGCCTTCAATAACCGCAGGAGAATCGGATATTGAAGTTATTGTGCAATTTAATAAAGCATCCGGATTGGATTTATCGGTAACTTGAAGAGAGTTATCACTTATGAATTGGTCTATTAATGTTCTGGTAAAATCATCTGCAAGGTTTGGCTCTCCGGAACCGCTTCTATCAATACAATATGGAATTGATATTGTTTTTAAATGTTTGGGAACGGAAGAGCCTGTAAATGAATAGGAACAACTAAATAATGTTAAAATTGAAAAAGTAAACAAAAATAGATATGCCGGATACCGAATGCCATACATTAAAACTGTGAGTTGGCTTGATGCTCGATACTTGATACTCGATACTTGATTCCGAATTTTTAATTTTCTGTTCATAATAGTTTGTTTTTTTCTATACTTTTATCTATCCCTAATTTTTTCCTTTTAGTCTCTATTCTTTTATTTTAACTATTTACAAATCATATTCCTTAATTTTTCTATAAAGAGTTCTTTCGCTTAATCCAAGTAATTGTGCAGCTTTGCGTTTGTTGTTTTTAGTGAATATCAAAGCATTTTTTATCGCTTCTTTTTCAAGAATATCAATGGGAACTATTTCGTCAACTTGTAAGCCGGATGAAGTTTTTTCTGTTTCCCTATAGCTTTTGTATGCAAATTCTTTTAATTCATTCAAATCTTTTTTTATTTCTATTAACGCACTTAAAATCATTTCTCCGTTTAACGAATCTTTATTTTGTTCCATGTGGACGGGTAAGTTTCTAACTTCTTCTTTGGGGTAATAAGGTGTTAGTAAACTTCTGAAAATATTAACATCCAAAA
>JALSTL010000008.1 GCA_026983755.1 Melioribacteraceae bacterium
TTTTAATAATGCATTAAAAATAAATAAAGAAAATGAACCGGAAGCAGAGCTTCTTGAAAAATTATTATATCCGGTTGTTTGCGAAGCAATTTACGGAACTAGAAATTATAAAGGAGAATAGATTATGAATTATCCAACGTTCTTTGTTGATGGAAAAATTAATCGTGCTTTAATTAACGATGAAGGGAAAAATAATGTAGCTGATATTGCAATTCTTTTTAAAGAAAAAAGAAAACTAAATATTAACCAATTAAGAAAATTTTACGATTCATTTCTTAGAATTTATAATTCAAAGGTTGATGATGATGCTAAGAAAGTTCAACTTTTGGTAATGAAAGCAAATGTAGAATACAGCGCCGGAAGATTAAAAATATTTGAATTTGCTGATTTTATAAAAGACCGTGTTAATACTGTAATTAAACAAAATGAAGATTTTAACAAATACTTAGAAGCTTTTAAACTTCACTTTGAAGCATTGGTAGCTTATTTCCCCAAAAAGTAAACTAATATTTTAAAATATAAAAGAGAGCTTGTTATGAAAAAGAAAAATTTAAGAATTAAAATTGAAGTTTTAACCGGACTTCACATAGGAATTGGAACAGACAGACCTGAAATTGGTGGGATTGACAATCCTGTTATTAAAGACCCGATAACACAATTACCATATATTCCTGGTAGTTCTTTAAAAGGTAAATTAAGGTCTTTACTAGAAACGGAATCAACAAATTTTAATAAGCAAGTTATTGCTACTGCTTTTGGAGATGATGAAAACACACCTACAAGATTTATTTTTAGAGATATTTTTCTTTCTGAAAGTGATAAAAAAAAGTTTGAAAATGGCAGTATTCAAACAGAAGCTAAAACAGAAATCAAAATTGATAGGGAAAAAGGAACAGCTGCACACGGTGCATTAAGAGTAACTGAACGAATTCCCCCACAAGTAATTTTTGAAGGTGAGGTTTTAATACGTTCTATAAATGATAATGATGAAGAGCTCAATGAAAGTATGTTGCAAGAAGCAGTGAAATTATTAAACAATGATTATCTCGGCGGTTCCGGCAGCCGTGGTTACGGGGCTGTTAAAATATTATTAGAAAAAGAGAGTAATGAAAATGTGGAAGCTTAATTTCGAGACAATAACACCATTACATATTTCAAATGGAAATCAACTAGCATATAATTTAGAATACATTACAGTAAATGGTAATGTAGCAAAACTAAATTTAATTAAAGCCAGTAAAAAAATTGCCAAGGCAGGACTATTTAATTTTTATAGTGATTATAAATTTTATAAAGTAATTAAGATTATTGAAGAAAATAAAAATTTATTTTCAGACGATGATTTTGATTATAGTATTTATGCAGAAACTTCTTTTATTGAGTATCTCAAAGGGGAAAGAAGAGACGGAAGGAAAATTATACAAGAATTTATTAATTCCAATGGTAATTTTTATATTCCTGGTAGTTCGGTTAAAGGAATGTTAACTACAATACTTAGGCGTGATATTAAAACAAACCCTTTGGGCATTAATCCTAATAATGCAAATATTGCAGATAAATTTGTAATTACTGATTCAAATTTTATCGATTCAGAAAATTTTGTAGTGGACATTGCTAATAGACCACCGGCAATAAATTTAATTACACTTGACCCTGGTGTGGAGTTTAATTTGAAAATTCGCAAGTTAGGTAATTTATCAATTGAAGATTTAAAAAAGAAACTAAGTATATATTCCTTTACGCAGTTGAAAAAAGCTGAAAAATTTGTTAAAAAATTTAAAGAAGAAGAAGTAACCCCAAAAGGAGCAACTGCATATTATAAGGTTTTAGAAAAAATACTTAATGAACTTAAATTAAATAACGATGAATATTTGGTAAACCTTGGTTTTGGGGGTGGAAGTTATTATAAAATATTCTCTGATGTAAAGATTCCGACATTTAGAAGTAAAAAGAAAAAATTTACAGAGGAGGAAGCTCATACAACCTTTACTGTAAATATTGAAAATGAACTTTATCAACTTGGCTGGTGTAAACTAAAAATAGAAGAAAAATAATTATGGCAACTATAAAAAAATTAAAACTAAAACTAAAATCCGGTTTGCTTTCCGAATTACAATCGGATACTATTTTCGGACACTTCGCTTGGCGGTTCAAAGAACAGCACGGCGATGAAGAGTTAGAAAAGTTTTTGGATTTGATAGTAAACGGTAATCCGGTATTTACAATTTCAGACGGACTGTTTGAAAAAAACGGAGAAGTGTTTTTCCCCAAACCCTTAAAACTTACTCCGCCTGAATTTGAGAGTAAAGACAAAAGAGAACGGATTAAAAATTTCATTGCTCAAAAAGAGAGTAAATCCCGTAAGTTAATTACGGTTGAGCAATTAAATTATTTCCTGAATGGTCAATTAGAAGATTTCGATAAATCTTTAGCAGCAAGCGATGCAAAAGACTACCCGAAATTTGAGCAAGATTTACGAGTGCATGTAGAAATAGATAGAGAAACATTTTCAAGCAAAGAAGGACAATTATTTACTGAAAACCCCAAGTATTTAGATAAGAATACTTCAATTGTAATTTTTGTTAAAATATTGGATGAAAAATATTGGAAAGAATTCAACTGTGAAGATATACTTAAAAATGTTTTCGAGATTGGTTACGGTAAAAAGAAATCTTCCGGTTATGGTCATTTTGAAATTTTAAGTTTTGAAGAATTTGCAAAATTTGAAGAATCTAATGAATCAAACGGATTTATTTCGCTAAGTCAATATTTACCTTCGAATAATGATAATATCAAAGATGCTTATTACGATATTAATGTTAAATACGGAAAATTTGGTGAAGAAAAGTCAAATTCACAAAATCCATTTAAACCGGCAATGCTGTTGATGAAACCGGGAAGTTGTTTTCTAACGGATAAGCAAACTGAATTTTACGGAAGAGCAATCAAAGGATTTGTTGATTATCAACCAAAACTAATCCACAACGGAATAGCATTTACTTTAAATTGTAAATTATAAGCCGCTAATTCGCTAAGAAAATTAGTGCTACTTGTCCTGATATTTTTTATCGGGATTTGCGGCAAAAAAATAAGCCACTAATGCACTAATGAAAATTCACAAAAGGATTTAATAATGAAAAAATTGTTTTTATCATCGGTTGGTACAAGTATATTAACAAACATTGCTAGTAAAGAAGAACGTTCAAAGTTATATAATAATTCCAATTGTATTGATGAAAGCGATTGTCCCGATGATATTAAGATTCTCATTAGTAATTTGGAAATTAAAGCTAATAAATTATTTGAAACCGGTTATAATTTTAGACGATTTAGCGCCGAACTAAATGGCATTTTCGGATTTTATGAAAATACACATCATCATACCGAGGATTTACATTATCTTATAACTACAGATACTTATCAAGGGAAAAAATGTGGTGAAATTATTAGAAATTATTTGGTCAGCAAAAATATTAATGCACAAATTTTCACTCCAAATGAATTAACTACACGTACAAAATATAATTTTGAACAAGGAATTAAAAACCTTTTAAAATGGTGCGACGAAACATTAAACGGATTTAAAAACAATGGATATGAAATAATATTTAATTTAACCGGTAGTTTTAAAAGTCTGCAAGGATATTTAAACACCATTGCAATGTTTTATGCCGATAAAATTATTTACATTTTTGAATCCGAGAAAGCCGAACTAATAGAAATACCAAAATTACCTGTAGAAATAGACAATTCAATTATTACCGAGTATAAAGAAAAGATTTTGTTAATGGCTGCAGGTTACAATTACCCGATATTGGATGTTAGCGGTATGCCTAAAACAATTATCGATGAAATTGAAGGTAAAGTATTTCTTTCGGTTTGGGGTGAACTTTTATGGAATAAAACTAAAAAAGATATTCTAACCGGAGCTTTGATTAATTTACCTTTCTTAAGTTATTCCGATGAATTTAAAAAACTTTTTAACAGCGCAACTAATGATGATAAAGTTAAACTTCAAGAAATTTTAAGTAAAGTTGCTAAAATATTACTTGAAAATAACGGTGATATATCTAAACTAAAGCAAGATGGCGGATTGCAATATGAGAATTACTCCAATAAAAAAGATGAAACCGGTTTGCCGATTGGTCATTTTCGAATTACACAAGGCGATAGAGTTAGCTGTATTGTTAAAGATAATAAATTGTTATTGCGAAAATTCGGCCGTCATGATTTCGTTAATAATAATCCGTAACTAATAATGAAAATCCTATTCAATTTAATTGGCGAACAACCAATCCCGAATCTTTTACCAATTTTATATTTGCAGCCTGATGAAACAGTAATCCTTTTTACTGATAAAACTTTTGATGTTGCCAATAGGTTAATCCGCGTAATTAAAAAATCGTCAAACATTAAAACTATTCCGAAAAGATTAAAAATAAATGCTTACGATATTGGTTCGATATTAAATACTTTAAGCACTGCTTACAAAGTATCGTCAAATAATGAGTATATTTTTAATATCACGGGCGGAACAAAATTAATGTCAATTGGTATGTTTCAATTTGCTGTGCAAAATAACGGAAAAGTTATTTATTTGAAAAGTGAAGAAAAGAAAAATTTACTTTATACAATGACGTTCGGCCGCAATGAAGAATTATTGACAAATATAAAAGAATTGCCGGAATTATTGAATGTCGATTTATTTCTTAAGGCTCATCTTGTAGGTTATGAATTATATAAACCTAAAAATGAAAATGATTACGGAATTGAATATGAAAATGCCATAATAAATTTAATGAAAAAAAATAATTTTGAAATTATGCAAGGTGTAAAACCCGAAAGGGAAGGCGATCAAGTTGAAATTGATGCCGTATTTCGTTTGAAAGGTACAAACAATGTTGCAATTGCCGAAATAAAAGTAGGCGATTCTAAAATGGAAAGACCAAAGAAGGGAATTGACCAGCTTTCAACCGCCGGAAGCCGTGAATATTTGGGAATTTATACAAAAAAGTTTCTTATAACTTCCAGAAAACTTAATGAGCGAATTAAACAAGCTGCGGTAAAACATAATATTATTGTAATAGACGGAATTAAATTTAATTGGCGGGGAAAAACTATTAATAATTATTTCGGTCAACAACTAATTGATAAACTAAAAAAGGAAATGTCTTAATTATGCTAATCAACCTTTCCAATCATCCGTTATCTACTTGGTCTGCTTTACAAATTGAAACTGCACAAAAACAATTTGGTGAAATTATGGATTTACCATTTCCTAAAATAAATCCGGAACTAAACGAAACGGAAATAGAAAATATTGCTGATGATTATTTTAATAAAATCATTTCAATTTTGAATAAATCAAATGATAAAACAAACGCTGTTCACGTAATGGGCGAATTAAACTTTACTTTTAATATTGTAACAAAACTTTTGAATAAAGAAATAAACTGTATTGCTTCAACTACGGAACGAAACACAAAAAATATCGGCGATAAAAAATTAACGGAATTTAAGTTTGTCAAATTTAGGAGATATAAATATTAGTGCATTAGTGGCAAAAATAAAGCCACGAATTCACGAATAATATAAGCGGCTAATGTTCTTTT
>JALSTL010000009.1 GCA_026983755.1 Melioribacteraceae bacterium
CGGGAATGGACTTATCAACAGCTTATAAAACGGAACTTTTCGATATTGTTATGGAAAAATTCACTTCCAATTTTAATTTATTAAACATGAGTGAACACGCTAAGTTGATTATGCAAAGAAATGAAACTCTTCCCATAAAAATTCATAATTAAATTTATTGCAAATCAATTAAATACCTACATCTTATCATTTTATACTAAAATTTAGAATAAATCTTCTATCTTTCAAATTTGGAACAATTGTTGATTTAAATCACAATTAAGAAATACAATTATTTTCCGATAATAAAATCGTATTAAAAAATTAAAAACAAATTTTAGAGGAAAACATGAAAAAACTTACCTTGCTTTTTTTATTTTTAGCAATAACATTGCATGCGCAAATTAGTTTTGTATCTTCGTACCCTGCCAATGGTTCAAGCGCAGTAGGGCTGAATGACACATTAAGTATTACATTTAGTGCTCCGTTAGATACAATTAACGGTATTGTATTTGGCGAAACTCTATTGACTAATATCAATAGAAATACCGAAATATGGTTCGGCAATGATGCACGTACAATTTATTTTGCTCCGACATTGGAAGAAAATAAAAACTATTTTATAATTGTTACAACAGCAAAAGCAGCCGACGGTAGTATTCTATCAAAACCATTTATCATTCAATTCACAACTGCAGCTGTATTTTCCGGATACACTGTTAGTGGAAGTGTCTCATTTGAAGACGAATCTATTAATCCTGCTAATACAATAGTTGCATTACTAAAAAATAAATTTAACGGACAAAGACCGGAATTACTATTTGCAAATATTACCGGTAGTGACGGAAGTTATACTATTGAGCATGTTCCGAACGGGACTTATTATCCACTGGCAGCTAAAGATGTAAACGGTGACGGAAGAATAGACCCGGGTAAAGGTGATGTGCTGGGGAAAGGTGATTCAATTGTTGTAGATGGTTCGGATATTTCGGGAATTAATTTAATATTGCAAAAACTAACCAGACCGAATTTTAAAAGAGCCAAAGCAATAATCGATAGTCTTAAAAAAGGTGCTTTGTTTAATAATTTAAAACTATTTTATGTAACAACATGGCAAACGGATTCTACTGGCAGAGCCAACGAATGGCAATTTTATCTTATGAATAGTTTTACACATAATGTTACAAAAGTTGTTGTATCAAGTGAAGGTCATTCTGTTGAACAAATGGGAATGAATTTTACCGATTGGATAAGAAACTTCAGACCATTGGGTGATTCACTTTCTTTTGCAGCAGTACCTGATTCATTTGTTGCGAAAATTGAAAAAAGAATTGGTAGAGCGTTAAGACATAGAAAATTACCCGATAGTTTAGCTTTGGAAGTACAATTAAGTTTGGGTGATGTTGCTCATGACGGATTTTGGAATATTGTACCGGATACATCCAAATTTTATTGGGGTTTGAGATATAGAATTTATAATCGTAAAAAAACGGAAGATAGCGGAAATGCTGCCTTGGGTAAAATAGTTTTATTAAATTCAAATGAAGAACATCTGTTTTTAGCAGATTATAAAACCGGAAAAGAAGTTGCCGTTACGGGAATAACAAAAGATAATAATAAAGTTGCTAATGATTTTTCACTAAATCAAAACTATCCGAATCCTTTTAATCCTACTACCGTAATCAGTTATCAAATTCCAAATTCTGAATTTGTAACATTAAAAATTTATAATATTCTTGGTAGTGAAATAGCAACATTAGTAAATAATAAACAATCAGCGGGAACATATAAAGTAAATTTTGATGCAAGCAATTTAACAAGCGGAATATATTTCTATCAAATACAAGCCGGAGAATTTACACAAGTACGTAAAATGCTGTTGCTCAAATAAATTAACCCCAAAATTTCCCCTCCTTTAACAAGGAGGGGAATTAAAACTTTAATTTTGTAAACAGCTCAAGCTTACTCTCATAATCCTTCAAATAATGAACTTTAACCTTGTTTCTGTTTTTAACCAGCCAGCTAAGAGAAATTTTTATTTTTTCCAAATCCTTTTGCTCCATACCTGCAAGCAAGTGAAAAGTGTTGTCAAAATAATCATCAAGTGCAACATCAAAAAAATCTTGTTCCTTTAAATAATAATTTTTTATAAAAACCCTTCCTTCCAAAAATAAAATATAATCAATTGAAAAAGAGTCTTTTACTTCAATAAGAACGTTAGCTTTATTTATAGGTTCGGCAAGAATAGAAGAACGTGAAAGCTGGTTTAAAATCAAATTGACGGTATCTCTAAACTCGGCAGCTTCCTCATATTTTTGCCTTTCGGACAAATCTTTCATTTTGTTTAGCAATCTATTAACTGCTTTTTGATTTTTTCCCTCTAAAAATTCATAAACATTTTCCAACTCAATTTTATAATCGTCTTTAATATCTTTATTTATGCAAGGAGCAAGACATCTTTTAATATCAAACAAATAACACTTTTTGTTTTTGGACAATTCCTTATCGTTGCATTCGCGTAACAAATAAGTTTTATCAACTATCTCTTTTAATGATTTGGCTGTAATACGGTTGGAGTATGGACCAAAATAATCATTTCCGTCAAAATCAAAATTTGATGAAACTTTAATATCCGGGTAAATATGAGAAAGAGAAACTCTGATAAAATAATTTTGGGAATATCTTTTTAATAAAGTATTGAATTGCGGTTTGTGAATTTTAATTAATTCGGCTTCCAAAACAAGAGCTGAAAGTTCGGACGCGGTAACAGCAAAACCTAAACGGTGTGCTTTACGGGAAATTTTTTTTGCTTTACGGGAAGCAGATGCCGAGAAATAATTTTTCACACGTTTCTTTAAGTTTTTAGCTTTGCCGATATAAATAATTTTATCTTTAGAATCTTTAAAAAAATATACACCGGAACTATCAGGCAAGCTTGCCAAATCATCAATTAATTTCTTTTTTATTAATCTAAAACTTTTGGAAACGCTTGGTGTGCTTTGAAAACTAATAATATCATTTATTGTTTCACCGTTGTGTTCTTCTTTTAGGATGGTAATTAATTTGATTAAAATTTTTGCAGTAACCGTTGCATCACCTAAAGCCCTATGAACGTTTTTATGTCTTAATCTCAAATGTTTTGCCATGCTCCCAAGTGATTTACTTTTTAACCGGGGGAAAAGATGGCGAGATAATTTTAATGTACAAATTTGTGCCAAATTAGGTAGCACGGTATTTGCCAATTTAAATTCGGAACTTAAAAAAGCAAAATCGAACTGAAGGTTGTGACCAACTAAAACGGTTTCGTCAATAAATTCTTTAATTTCATTTACTATATCCTCAAACTTCGGAGCGTTTAATAAATCTTCATTTTCAATACCGGTAAGCCGAGAAATAAACGGAGGAATGTCAATTCCGGGATTAAAAAAGGATTGAAAAGTATCAACAATTTTAAAGTTTTCAACACGAACAATTCCTATTTCGATTGCTCTGCTAGCTGGCGGAGAAGTTCCGGTAGTTTCAAAATCTATAACGCTAAAGGTTGTTTCGGAAAAAGGCTTTTCTTTTATTTTCATTTTGTATTTACTGAATAAATATTCTTGCTAAATTTATAAAAAGAATTTAAAATATTTACATGAAAGCTTTTTAATTTTAATCGATAGTAAAATATGAAAGATAAAATCCGATAAAAACCGGAGCACAATTTACATAAGAAGAAAAATGTGTAATTTAATACATAAAATTGATATGAAATAACTTTTTTTAGTATTTTGTACTTTTAATTTAATAAATATTAAATATAATGATGAGGGCAATCTTATGTCGGAAAATATCCCATTGGAATTTGCTAATATTGGCGAATACCATAAAGCGGTTTTACAACAGTTAATTGACAATAATGCGTTGTTAAGAGTAATGCTGGATTATGAAATAGAAAAACATGCTTATAGAATAGCATCCGAAAACGGTTTTGAAACATTTACGGGAGAAGAAATAGAAAATAAAAAACTGGAGATTAAGAAACAGATAAACGAAAAAATAAGGGAATATAAATTACATGCCTTAGCTGAAATTAATTTGAGAAAATAAATTGTGGGAGCACGTGCTCCCTAAAATTGAAACGGAAATTTAATGAATTTAAATGTTTTATTTATTGGTGATGTTATTGGTAAACCCGGTATGAATATGATTGAAACTTGGTTGCCGGGATTAATACAAAAATATAAAGCGGATTTGGTAGTAGTTAATACCGAAAACGCCTCAGACGGAAAAGGCTGCACCGAAAAAGAAGGACGAGTTCTATTTAATCTTGGTGTTCATGTTTTAACCGGAGGAAATCATACATGGGATAAACATCAATCGCAAGAATATTTAAAAAATGAAAAAAGAGCATTGAGACCTTTAAACTATCCAAAAGGAACTTACGGAAACGGATATACAATTATTGAAACAAAAAAAGGAAAAGTTGCCGTTGTTAATTTACAAGGCAGAACTTTTATGCCTACAATTGATTGTCCGTTTAGAGCTGCGGAATGGCTTTTGAAAAAATTATCTGCTGAAACCAAAATGATTTTTATCGATTTTCACGCTGAAGCCACAGCCGAAAAGCTTGCTCTTGCAAATTTTATAGACGGTAAAGCAAGTGTTTTGGTTGGAACTCATACGCATATCCAAACAGCAGATGAAAGAATTTTTCCCAACGGATTAGCCTATATTACCGATGTAGGAATGACCGGACCTTATGATTCGGTTATCGGAATGAAAACCGAAGCCGCTATAAACAGATTCCTTTATCAAACACCACAAAAATATCAAACCGCTACGGAACAACTGCACCTTTGCGGTGTGTTTGTTAAAATTGATAACCAAACCGGCTATGCTACGGAAATTGAGAGAATTTTAATACCGGAATTTGAAAAAACAAAAAATGTAGAATGAAAAATTTTCAACTTCCACGTATTGATAGTGATATTTTTCTGAAGAAATATTTTAAAAAATTTTGTAGAATAAATCAGGGCGAAATATGGAACGATCCCAAAGGGCAACATAGAATCGGATGCTTTGATGCAACCAACGAAAATTCCATATTGGAAATTATGGATGGACAAAAAGCAAAATTAGCTATACATGATCCGCCGTATAATATGATTGCTTTTGATATTCGAAATTCAAATGATTTTGTAAATTGGTGTAAAAAGTGGATTGATATTTCATACAAGGTGCTTGATAAAAATGCCGCATTATATGTTTGGCTAGGAGCAGATCAAAAAAAACATTTTGAACCGTTTCCGGAATTTATTTTAATGATGCGCAATACCGGTTTTGATTCCAAAAGTTTTATTACTATGAGGAACCAACGCGGTTACGGAACTCAAAAAAATTGGATGGCGGTTCGGCAAGAACTTCTTTATTATTCAAAAGGCAATCCGGTTTTTAATATAGAAAATGTTTATACGGATATTCCGAAAGTTTTAAAAGGTTATTATAAAAAGATTGGCGGAAAAGTAAAAGAAAATATTGAACGAAGTAAATCCGATAAAATAAGGGCAAGTAATGTTTGGATAGATATCCAGCAAGTTTTCCATTTACGCG
>JALSTL010000010.1 GCA_026983755.1 Melioribacteraceae bacterium
AAGTTTAACTCTTTGAGCTTCTCCTCCGGAAAGTGTTGTTGCTTGCTGACCAAGTTTAACATATCCCAAACCAACATCAAAAAGAGATTGTAATTTTCTTTTTATTCTCGGTTGGTCTTCAAAAAAAAGCAAAGCTGTTTCAATTGTCATTTCCAAAACATCACTAATACTTTTTGTTTTGAAAAGAACTTCCAACGTTTCTCTATTATATCTTTTTCCGTTACATTCTTCGCAAAGGACATAAACATCCGGCAAAAAATTCATTTCAATTTTTTTCAATCCGTCGCCGTTACATTCTTCGCATCTTCCGCCTTTAACATTAAAACTGAACCTTCCGGCATGGTAACCTCTAATTTTCGATTCCGGTAGTTGTGAAAATAAATCTCTTATGTATGTAAAAACTCCGGTATAAGTTGCCGGATTGGAGCGCGGCGTTCTTCCGATTGGTGATTGATCTATTTCTATAATCTTATCAATATTTTCCAATCCGATTATTTTTTTATATGGTAAAGGAACCGTTTTGGATTTATAAATTTTCTTCATTAAAATTTTTACAAGCGTTTCATTAATTAAAGAAGATTTACCCGAACCGCTTACGCCGGTAACAGCAACAAAAGTACCAAGCGGTATTTTAAGGTTTACATTCTGCAAGTTGTTTCCGGTTGCTTTAATCAATTCAATAAACTTACCGTTCCCTTTCCTTCTCTGCTTAGGAATTTCAATTCGTTTTTCATTTAGCAAATAAGAAACGGTCAACGATTTATTTTTAATATCTTTATTGATTTTTTCTTTTGTTCCTTCAAAACAAATTTCTCCACCGTGCACGCCGGCTTTAGGTCCTAAATCTACAATGTAATCGGAGCTTTCAATTGTTTCTTTATCATGTTCAACTACAATAACCGTATTATCCAAATCTCTTAATTTTTTTAAAGAGTTAATTAATTTCACATTATCACTTTGGTGTAAACCTATACTGGGTTCATCCAAAACATAAAGCACACCGGAAAGTTGCGAACCTATTTGTGTTGCCAATCTAATTCTTTGAGATTCTCCGCCGGATAGTGTTTTGGCAGAACGATTAAGTGTAAGATAATCTAGACCGACATTTAAAAGAAAATCTAATCTTGCGTTTATTTCTTTTAAAATTTGTGTAGCAATTATTTTTGCATTACCTTCAAATTGCAAATTGCTAAAAAACTTTTTTACTTTAATGATAGATAAATTTGTTACTTCACTAATATTTTTATCATTTATTTTTACCGCAAGCGATTCCTTACGTAACCTTCCTCCGTTACAAACCGAACAAGTTTTGGTAACCATAAAAGATTCCGCCCATGCTCTTATTTTAGATGAAGAAGTTGTTTCGTATTGATTTTTTATATAATTAAAAACTCCGGAAAATTTGTGCATATATTTTGCATTTTTTCCTTTACCGAAACTGTAAGTAAATGGAATTTTTTCATCGCTTCCGTAAAGAATTATATTTATTTGATCTTTTGATATATCTTTGAGTTTGGTATCGTAATTAAATCCGAAATGCTCGGCAACGGCATCAAGCTGATTATAAAACCAAATATTTCTCGGCTTACCTATCGGAACAATTCCTTCTTCCTTTATTGTTTTATCCCAATCTGGAATTATTAAATCAATATCCAATTCTTTTTTTTCTCCAAGTCCATCGCAACTTTTACAAGAACCGTAAGGAGAGTTAAAAGAAAATGTATTGGGTGCAAGTTCTTGATAGTTAATTCCGCAAACGGTACATGCAAAATTTCTACTAAATAATTGCTCCTTCTCGCCATCATAAATTATAATACTGCTATTACCGAAATTAAGTGCCACTTCAATTGATTCACTTAATCTATATCTTGATTTTTCTTTAACTACTAATTTATCAATTAGAATTTCGATATTATGAATTTTATATCTGTCAACTTTAAAACCTTTGTACAGTTCAACAATTTCACCGTCAATGCGGACTTTTATAAATCCGTCTCTCTGTATATCTTCAAACAATTCTCTGTAATGACCTTTTCTACCTCTAACAACCGGAGCAAAAATAAATATTTTTTTATTTTCATAATCTTTAATAATTCTTTCTATAATTTGATCTGTTGATTGCTTTTGTACTTCTCTGCCGCAATTATAACAATGTGCAACACCTACGCGTGCATATAACAAACGTAAGAAATCATATATTTCTGTAATAGTACCAACAGTAGAACGCGGATTGCCACCGGTTGATTTTTGTTCAATTGAAACAGCCGGACTTAATCCTTCTATTAAATCAACATCGGGTCTTTCAAGCTGTCCGAGAAATTGTCTTGCATACGCCGATAACGATTCTACATATCTTCTTTGTCCTTCTGCAAAAATTGTATCGAATGCCAAAGAGGATTTACCGGAACCGGATAAACCTGTAATTACTGTTAAAGAATTCCTAGGAATTTCCAAGTTAATATTTTTTAAGTTATGCTCTCTGGCTCCTTTAATGTATATCTTATTTTGCTCGGGCATAAAATTTATTTCTGAAATTTTTAGTTTGGAAAAGTTCAAATTTATATATTAGTTAAAGCAATTAAGAAAATCAATTTTTTTTATATTTAATATTGAACTTTTATGGAAAAACCGGAAACAATTTTTGTAATAAAAAATACCAATCAAAATAAATACAAAATAAAAGGCTCTTTATTTATTGGAATTGCAGAAAAAATATCTTCATCTATGCAAGCAAATTCCATTTTGAATCAAATTCGTAAAAAATATTATGATGCAACACATCATTGTTTTGCTTATCAATTATTAAACAATGAAGAAAAATATTCTGATGACGGTGAACCAAACGGAACGGCAGGTATCAGAATATTAAATGCAATTAAACATTTCGGTATTACTAATGTAATTGTAATTATTGTAAGATATTTCGGCGGAACAAAACTAGGTGTTGGTCCTTTGGGAAAAGCATATTCGCAAACGGCAATGTCTTTGCTGGAAAATACGGAATTTCTCAAATTAAAAAAATACAACAAAATTAAAATTATTTATAATTACGAAGACAGTAGAAAAATTCATTACTTAATAAATAAATTTACATGTAAAAAAATTGTAAACGGTTTTGAGCAAAAGCCTGTAATTAATTGCTTGGTTGAAACTGCCGCATTAAAAAATTTTATCGAAAAATTAAACGAGCAGACAAAAGGTAATGCGATTATTAAAACAGATAGTAAATCCGTTTACGTTAAATAAATTTATATAAATATCGTATCGGATTAAACACAAATAAAATGAACAATATTCGTTATAAATTTTCAGAAGTTTCAAATACTTTGCTATGGACAAATAAAAAGTAAATTTCCGTAACCAAATCAAATTTTTGGGGAACGATAAAAACGAATTTTTAAAATAAAATTATAGTTGAAAAAAAGATTTTCTTTAACTAATTTTAATATAAGATATTGAACTCCCATAATATTATTATATTATAAAATTTTTTAGAGGAAGATATGATTTATACCAAAACCGGAGAATACGCTATAAGAGCAATCTTATACCTTGCACGTCAATCGGAAGATTCTTTAGTTATGGCGTCAAAAATTGCCAAAGAAGAAGATATTCCGTCTCATTATTTAGCAAAAATTCTACAAAGAATGGCAAAATACGGATTTGTTATTTCCTACAAAGGACGCGGTGGCGGTTTTAAAATAACAAAAGATGCTCTGAACAGTTCAATTCTGGAAATAGTTGAACGAATTGAAGGTCCTGTTATAACTCTAAAATGTGTTACCGGTTTAAAAGAATGCTCCGATGAATATCCTTGTCCGTTACACGAAGAATGGAGCGAATTAAGAGATAGAATTTACAATTTGATTTCGGGAAAATCAGTTGGTGAAGTAGCCAAAGAATACAATGAGGTTTTACAAAAGGTTGTTTAATCTTTTAGTTTTTTATTTTTATTCCTACTCCTATACCATCTCCAATCGGCAAAATAATTGAATTTATTACCGGTTCATTTAAAAATAGTTTATTAAATTTTCTTATTTGATTTGTACTTCGTTTATATTTATTAGGAACTTCCATATTGTCGGATGCGGCAAATCCTTGCCATAAAAGATTATCTACAAAAAATATTCCTCCCTTTTTTAATAAATTTAATGATAAATAAAAAAGTTCTTCATAATCTTCTTTATCAACATCTAAAAATATAAAATTGTATTTATCTTTTAGATGCGGCATAATGTTTTTAGCGTTTCCTTCCAGTAATTTTATTTTTTCCGTTAATCCGGATTTAATAAAATTATTTATGGCAATAGGAATATTATTTTTACTTAATTCAATTGTATCAACGGTTGCACCGGAATTTAGATTCCTTGCAATTCTTATAGTTGAATAACCAATTGCAGTACCAATCTCCAAAACTCTTTTCGGTTTTGTAATAATTATAAGTTGTTCAAGAAATTCTGCCGAATTCCAATTTAGTATTGGTACTTTGTTTTCTTTAGCAAAGTTTTCAAGTTCCAAAATAAAACTATCTTTTTCGTTTCTTAATTTTTCTAAATATTTAATCTGATTGGAATAATGTATTGGCAAAATATCACCTTAAATAAATCATTTTTTTTGTTATGGAAAAATCTTGAACAGTTAAACGATAAAAATAAACACCGGAAGCTAATCCGGAAGCATCGAATGTTGCTGTATAAACACCCGGAAGTTTTTCTTCGTTAACAAGTGTTGATACTTCTTGCCCAAGCATGTTATAAACTTTTATATTAACAAGTTGCATAGCTGTTCCTTGAGAAGCTTGCCATGTATCAGCTGGAACAATAAAAGAAGGAATTGCATACTGAATAGTAGTTGTAGCAATATTATCCGTGGTGCTATTCCCAAAAGGATTTGGAAAATTTTGAGACAATTTATAATTTGTAGGAATAATTAATATTTCAGGCACATTTAAGTTTAGATGAACATCTTCTTCCGCATAACGCCATTTATAAAAGCCTTCTTCCGGCTCCCTATGTATAAGGTTATTTCCATTTCTTACTTCATAAGCAAAACTTAAAACATCATTGGGTAAAGCTTTGGGAATTTCAATTCTGTAAGTACCGTTTTCATTTGAATCTATCTTTCCTTCAGATATATAATCGGAATAATTGTAATGGTACAAAATCCAAATTTGATTGTCCAAGTATTTTTGTTCGAACTTTTTATTAAGGAAATATTTCCCGTTTACATTTTCAATATTGGGATAAGTAACGGCACTAATTGCATTAAGAATTCCATAACCGACAGAATCATTTGGAGAAGTAACATTGTTGCAGGATTCGAATAAAATATTTCTGGTTTGTGTATTTTTCAAATACGGATATGCTGAAATAAGTTGTGCCGCAATTCCGGCAACAATAGGAGCGGAATAAGATGTTCCGCTACCAAAAGAATATCCTTCATTATAAAAACTTTCGTG
>JALSTL010000011.1 GCA_026983755.1 Melioribacteraceae bacterium
TTCAGCTTTTTGAATAACGGTAACAAACTTTGGAACCTTAAAACTATCTGATGTAACCATAGTAAAATATTTTTTTAACGGTGGAGGAAGATTAGCAACTCTCTTTTTATTAAAAATTACTGTTGAATATGTATTGCTAATCTCTTTCAATCTATCAACTTTTTTGGCAATACTATTCTCCGTTAACATACTTCCTCCCCAAAACAAAAAGAGAAAAAGTAAACTAACGGATATTAATGCTGTAAGCGCTACTTTCTTCATTTATTTATTTTTAAATTTTGTTCATTATATAAACGTTAACGTAATTTCAGTTGACTTTTATCTACAATGTTGCAGTTAACAATAATGGTTAGCTAAAAAAATATTTGATAAAAACCTCGAAAGCTTGGTAGTGAATTTATATTATATCCTACATTTATAATTAACACAACGCTAGATAAAAAACCACGTAATCTCTTATTCAATTACATTTTATTTTGTTAGAATCATTTTTCTTGTTTTGGCAAATTCACCTACTTTTAATCTATAATAATAAACTCCGCTGGCAAAGGTTTTTCCATCAAAAATTACTTTGTAATTACCCGGTTTTTGTTTTTTATCGATAAGTGTAGCCATTTCACGTCCGATTATATCGTAAACCTTTAATTGTACATGTTGAAATGTTGCTTGTTTGGATTTTGAATATAACGTTTTTACAAAATCCGGGATTGTATATTGTATAGTGGTGGTGGGATTAAAGGGATTGGGGTAGTTTTGAAATAATTTAAAATCTTTAGGTAATTTTTGTTTTTTTACGCTAACTATTCCATTGGGTTTTCCGAAAAAAATTCCCCTGCCGTGCGTTGCAACTGCAACGGTATGATCCGAAACTCTAAAATCCAAATCCTGTACAACAACATTACCAATAGTATTTGCTCCTTCTTGAACCCAGGTTGTATTGTTTCCGTTTAAATTGGTAGTTGAATAAAGCCCGGTACTGGTCCCTACAAAATAATATGTTTCGCCCTTATACGGAAACATAATTGCAGCTCTTAACGAAGGGCCCGGATTTGTATTATTCCCTTGAAGATTTCCTTCAACCGCGGTATAACTGTTACCACCGTCAGATGAATGATATAATCCGACGATGTTATAATTACTTAAAACTACTAAAATTTCATTTCCATTAATCGGATTGACTGCAATATCTTGAACATGTGCACCGCTTGGAGCATCCGGAATGGAAATATCCATTTCACCTTGGGTTGCAGTATCTGCGTGCTCTAGTTTTATGATTTTCGGTTTTCCGTTGTTATTGCTTAATCCACAATATAAAAGATGTTGAGGATTATTATTGGTAATATTTATTGTAGAAACATAATAACCTTCGCCAATTTTAATTTTATTAAGTTTTTGCCAGGCTATTGTAGTTCCTCCGTTTAAACCGTTAGGAATGGCACTTAAATTATTGTTTCTCCATAATGTATCCGCAGCGGGATAATACATAATATTTTCATTATTCGGATCTACTACAAAAGGATTAACAAATAATTGCCCGCTTGCTTTTTTCGGATAAACATCTGTCCAACCGGAACCACCGCTAAAAGGATTTAAAGGGTCTCCATTATGAACATAGGATAAGCGAATAACTCTTCCGCGTTGACTTGAAACATAAGCTTTTTGTTTTCCGAAATAGCAATAAGCTCCATCGCCGGAACTTAAATCTTCCGATTTTGTGTTTATTCCTTTGAAGTAAGGAGTACCGTTATCTTGTGCACCGCCCATAATTCTATTATCACCGGAAGTTTTCGGGATAGAAACAGTATAGAATTGTGTAACATTATAACCGTGATTTTTAGATTCCCAAGGGAAAAATTGACTGTAAACAGTATTCGTAATATCATAAGCATAACTTAAACCGCCGTCGTGCCCACTCCACATTTTTTTTGTGTCGTTTTTATCAAAGACAACTATATGTTGATCGGGATGATGATTATGGAAATGTCCCTGCGAGCTATATCCGCCAATCCAATCAAGTTTTTTATCATTTAACTTAGTGCTAAGTCCGTCGGTAGATCTGAATAAACTTGTTGTACCGAAAATTAAAAAATTTTCATCATCGGGTTTTACTGCCAATACCAAATCGTAATTACTTTGAGCAGTTAAACTACCTGTGTAAGATGAAAAAGTTGGTAAGTTTTCAGAACGATCTTCGGAGGTTCCAGTTGAAATATCTATCTTAAAAAATTTCACAATTTCGTCATCTCCGTTATTTTTGGTTTTGCCCGTATTTGTTAAAACATATACTACATCGGGATTGGATTCGGAAATTGCCAAAACCGTTCTTTCATGTGTAGTAGGAAAATCCGTAGGAGTAATATTGTTCCAATTATTTCCGTCATCGGTAGAATAATAAATTCCCGGTTTATTTTTGGTAGAATCTGAAAAACCCCTTTGAGAAATTGAAGCAACTAACGTACCGTTATTAGCAACAACAATATCGCTAAAAGCATGATCGTTTATACGGCCTAAAGAAAGTTGAAATGAATTACCACCGTCGGAAGATTTTAAAATACCGAATGCATTACTTGCAATAAAAACACTTCCGGTAGCGGGATTAACTACAATTTTGGAAACATAGTCATATTGAGAATCGAATTTTGTTATATCACTAACAGTATTTGGTAAAACATTCCAAGTAATTCCGTTATTGGTAGATTTGTAAATTCCGTTACCGCGATACGGTGAACCTCGTTCCGAAGCGCTGTTACCGATAAATTCTCCTGCAGAAAAGTACCATGTGTCCGTATGACCAGGACGAGGATCTTGTGCAATTGATGTAACACTTAACAAACTTGTTGACGAACTTAAAAATCTCCAGCTCGTACCGTTATCTGTAGTTTCCCAAATTCCTCCTGAAACACCGCCAACTAAAACTCTTTGGGAATTTGTAACATCTATGGCAATTGCTCTTGTTCTTCCACCAACATCTTTAGGACCTTTTTCCTCCCAATCAAATCCTTCCCTATTTGTTTTCAATAAAATATTATTCCTTTTAGGTAAAGTTTTTGCATATTCTATTTCTCTAGATCTAATATGTTGCGGTATGGAATTTGTACCGGGATCTCTCATTAATTGAAAAAAATATTCATCTCTATCTTTCGCATTTTGTAATTCTGTTTTACGAGATGTTTTTTCTGTAATCTTTTTTATTTTTATAATACGCTCTTTATTTGACAAATTATTATTATCTACTTGTAAAAAAACAAGTAAAATACCTATCATACTTAAAAAAAGTTTTTTCATTATTAATCCTTTTCTACTAATTCTATCTATTTAATTTGGTTTAATATCCATTCAACGGAAGATTCTTCGCCGACACTTGGATATGAATGTTTTAATATAATGGTTTCGGATTGGTTCGGATGAATTGCATCAAATAATTTTTTTGATTTTACATTAACATAAAATTTCTCACCTTTTGCTATTGCAGGAGTGGAATGTCCGTAACCAAGTACCTTTTCCACATTAATATATAACTTGTTTGAAACTTTATCGGATTGTTTTTTCAGAACTGTTACTTTTGCCAAAACCGTACCCGGAGAAAGACTTGGTTGGGCTTCTTTTTTTAACGAAATTTTTTCTTTATTTGTTTTATGTTTCTGCTGCACTGTTTTATTACACGAAGCACAACTTGTAAGTAAACCGATAGCAAAAACAATAATTATATATTTTTTCATAACCGATTCCCATTTTAATAAGATGCAATAAATTCGGAATAAATTTAAGTAAATTTAATACTTTAAAAAAGCAGAAAAATATATCTACAAGCAAATATATTTCGATTAAATTTATAAATAAATAATTATCTTGTCGGTTAAAATAAATTTTCACTTTTTTACAAGGAACGAAAATGTTTAGCAAAAAAATTTATACAACCAGAAGAAGCGAATTAAAAAATAAAATTAAAACCGGTATTCTTTTATTTCTTGGCAACGACGAATCTCCTATGAATTATGCAGGTAACACTTACCGTTTCCGGCAAGATAGTTCTTTTTTATATTATTGGGGATTAAACTCAACTCCGCTTGCAGCAATTATTAATATAGATAAAGATGAGGAAATTATTTTTGGCGATGATAGAAATATTGACGATATAGTCTGGATGGGGAAAGAAGAATCTTTATCAGATAGAGCAAGAAAAGTTGGCATTAGCAAAATAAAATCTTTTTCCTCATTAAAAAAGGAGATTAAAAAACTGAGTAAAAAAGGAGCTAAAATCCATTATCTACCTCAATACAGACAAACAAATATAATATTACTGGAAGAACTGCTGGGCATTAAACATAACAAAATAAATTCAAAAGCATCAAAAAAAATGATAAACGCAGTTGTTGCACAAAGGTCGGTTAAAATTAAAGAAGAAATTTCCGAAATTGAAAAAGCACTTAATACAAGCTATTTAATGAATACAACTGCTATGAAGTTAGTAAAGCCCGGTATTCTTGAACATGAAATATACGGCAAGCTTGAAGGGATTGCTTTATCTAAAGGTGCAGGTGTTTCTTTCCCAATAATTTTTTCCGTCAGAGGAGAAATTCTTCATAACCATTCCCACAATAATATAATGCAAAAAGGTCAACTCGCTTTATTGGATTCCGGTGCGGAAACCATGGAAGGTTATGCAAGCGATATTACCAGAGTAATTCCTGTTGGCGGAAAATTTACAACAAAACAAAAAGAAATATACAATATAGTTTTGGATGCACAATTGAAAGCTATTAGTTTAATGAAACCGGGAATAAAATTTAAAAATATTCATCTTGAAGCCGCAAAAGTTATCACGAAAGGATTAAAAGAAATCGGACTTATGAAAGGTAATATTGAAGAGGCTGTAAACAATGGTGCACATGCTCTTTTCTTTCCTCACGGACTTGGCCACATGATGGGACTTGATGTTCACGATATGGAAAATCTTGGAGAAAATTATATTGGATACAACAGAACAACTAAAAGGAGTAATCAATTCGGTTTGGCTTTTTTACGGTTGGCAAAAGAACTTCAACCCGGCTTTGTTGTTACGGTTGAACCCGGAATTTATTTTATTCCGCAACTTATTGCAAATTGGAAGAAAGTTAAAAAACATTCTAAATTTATAAATTATAAAAATGTAGAAAAATATTTAAACTTTGGCGGAATACGTATTGAAGATGATGTTCTTGTTACACCAAACGGACATCGTGTTCTCGGTAAACCAATTCCCAAAACAATTAAAGAAGTTGAGGATTTATCATGATTAAATCAAAACTATTTTTATTTTTTATTTTTATTACACAATTATCATTTGCTCAAATTTACACACAAAAAGATGTTGATGTTTGCAACAACAAATTTAAAATTGCAGTTGACAAAAATTTAGCTTCAAAACCAATAAA
>JALSTL010000012.1 GCA_026983755.1 Melioribacteraceae bacterium
ATTACCTTTTGTGATAAATAAAAATTGTAACTTACGGATAGAAATATAATTTTATTAATTATTAAAAACTAAATCTAAAATTATTTTGCTGAAAAATAATTTGTAAATAAGAAAGAGTATAAATGAATAAAACATTAAAAGATTTTCTCGGAAGTATTGAGCAAAAAAATATACTAACCTTCGAAAAATTTAATAATCTTTCTCTGCAAAAAATTCAAGAGTCGGAAAATGTTACCTTAACGGAAAATGAAGCAATGTTGTTAAGTTATACTAAAATTAATATTCAACGAACTTTTAGAATCTTAAAAACATTTAAACCAACCGGTACTTTGGAAAAAATTATTTCACAAATAAATTCTCCTCAAACTTGGTTTGCAATTACGGAAGACTGGTGCGGAGACTCAGCTCAAAATTTACCTTATTTTGCAAAGTATGCAGAATTAAATCCGAACATTGATTTCAACATTATTTTGCGCGATAAGAATTTGGAATTGGTTGATAATTATTTTACCGAAGGAAACGCAAGAAGTATTCCCAAAGTTGTCGGTTTTAATTCCAAAGGAGAAGAAATTTTTGTTTGGGGTGCAAGACCAAAAGTTGCACAGGAATTGGTAACACAATTAAAGAATGACGGTTTTCCTAAAGAAGAGTTCAACAAAAAATTACATTTATGGTATGCAAAAAACAAAGGTAAAGAATTGGAAAAAGAACTTATTACTTTATTTAAAAAATTAACTTAAGTTATTTGATATTTTCTTTTGAGAGAAATCGAATATTACACATATATCTTTTATAAAAAATTCAACGGTAACTGATTGAATATTTATTTAATATTTTTATTATTTAAGTTTAGAGTTTTTAATTTTAAATTTTAATTTGAAAGTTACTTCTGTTGTAACATTTTTCCCATTCTGTTCACCGGGAATAAATTTTGTATTTTTAACCGCATCCACGGCAATTTCATCCAATCCGTAATTTAATTTTTTAATTACCTTTACACTTTCAACATTCCCGCTATTGTTTATTAATGCGGTTATCAGAACATCACCTTCAATTTTTTTCTTTTTTGCCAGTGGTGTATAATATAATTTTTTTTCAATGGCTTTTATACCTCCAATAGGTTCGGGACAAATTTGTAAATTACAAATAAAATCATCTTGAGTATTTTTATTTTTTTTACTTCTACCAACAAAATCACCATGTGAAGGAACATAGTTGGAATCATATTCAAACCTATATAGTTTTTCCGGAATTCCGTTATTATATACACTTACCGTTTTTAATTGACCGTTTTTATAATATTCATTATAAATACCGTCTAAAATTCCATGCCGTACATATTTTTCGTTTTTTATTAAACCGTTTCGATAAAAATTTTTAACCCAACCGTTAAGTTTACCGTTCAAATATGTTTTTTCAGTTTTTAAATTTCCGTTTTCATAATACCAGTAAGATGTTCCACTGAGTACACCTTTTATAAATGAAACCTTGGATTCAATTTGTTTTTTTGAATAATATGATTTTCTTATTCCGTTTTGTGCTTTTATTGTAATAAGAAACACTAAAATAAAAAGTACCGATAATTTTTTCTGCATTTGTATTTATCAATTTTTAATTTAAGGAGTAAATTTATATTTTATTTTACATAATTGGTATTTATAAATTTTTGCCTTTTTATGAAATATTACAAAAATATTTTTTTTCTGCTTCTTTTTTTTTCTAATGTTTTTTTTGCTCAAAACTACATTAACCAGAATAAATTAACTAGCAAATTCGTTCTGAAAAAAAAACAAAATGAATATTATAAAAACCTAATTACCAATATTTATAATGTTTTTCTTTTGGCTATCAACAAATCAACTGTAAACAGTTGGAGTAAAGCTTTAACAGAAGCCGAATCCCTTTTTATTAAAGGAGAAAAAATAAATAAAGCGATTGCAAAATCCTTAAGTATTGAACCGGATAAATTTGTAAAATTGCAACAAGCCGCTTTGGAAGCAGCTTTTGCAACTGATAGAAATATTTTTTCAAAACAAATTAAAAAAATATTTGATAATACAAATGATATTGTTTCTTACACAATTGCCGCAAATTATTTACAAAGGAGCAAAAAAGACATTTATACTAATTATTTTTTATTATCCGATTCGGAAAAGCGTTTCGGGAACGTTCATAACAATCCCATTTTAATAAGCTTTAAGTTTTATCTAAAAAATTCAATACAAAAAATTTTTAGAAAAAGACCTCCTATAAAAGATTTGTTAAACAATAAATTTCAAAACGGTAAAACAATAGTTTACACATTTTTAAGACATAACAGAAATTACCCGGGTATAACAATTGTGAAAAAACCGGACGGTACATTTGTTAAAAATAAAAACGGTTCTATTTTAGGTATTCCCCAGCTTGCAATATCGTATTCAAATTTACCAGCTTATATTCCAAACGGTAATACACCGCAAGGTATTTATTCTATTGTAGGCACATATATTTCTCCTTCAAAAACAATTGGGCCAACACCAAACATTTTAGTTCGTACTCCTTTTGAAGTTTCCGCTAATATTTTTTTTCATAAAAAAAATGCGTATAAAAAGTTTAGCATAAACGATTACAAAAATTTAATTCCGAAATCATGGCAAAATTATTTCCCGATTTATCAGTCGTTTTATGCGGGTAAAAGCGGACGAAAGTTAATAATAATGCATGGTTCAACTGATAATTTGGAATATTATAAATCTAAACCGTATTATCCTATGTCTCCTACACAAGGGTGTTTAAGCACAAAAGAAATTTGGAATAGTAATACGGGAAAACTAATTGAAAGTGACCAAGTTAAACTTGTAAATGCTTTCAGAAGTGCAAAACAAAATAAAGGTTTTTTAATTGTTATAGAAATAGATAATAAAAACAAACCGGTTTCAATAAACGACGTAAATAATATGATTACCAATTAAATGAATAACATTTTTTATTTAGGTATTCAATTGTTGAATTAATTTTGCAATCAAACCCGTCCAACCCGTTTGATGAGATGCACCGACTCCACGACCGGTATCTCCATGAAAATATTCGGAAAAAAGAATATAATCTTTGAAATGTTTATCCGTTTGAAACTTTTTATTTTCACCGTATATTGGTCTGTATCCGGTTTTATCCGGCATAAAAAGTTTTAATAATCTCTTTGATATTTCCGTAGCAATTTCTTTCAAAGTAAAAAATTTTCCGCTGTTTGTAGGATATTCAACTTTAAAATCATCGCCGTAATAATGATAAAATTTATGTAAAGATTCAATTATTAAATAATTAATCGGAAACCAAATAGGGCCTCGCCAATTGGAATTACCGCCAAACATATAACAATCCGATTCACCCGGAACATAAGAAACTTTAAAAGATTTTCCTTCTATATGAAAATGATAAGGATGTTCTTTATAATATTTGGATAAAGCTCTAATACCAAATTCGGATAAAAATTCGGTTTCGTCCAACATACGTTTAAGCAGCATTTTCATTCTATGTCCACGCAATAGCGAAAATAATTTTCGCTCTTTATTTCCGCCAATTTTCCAACGCGAAATAAGATTTGCCAAATCGGGTCTGTATTTTAAAAACCAATCGGCACGCTTGGAAAATTCCGGAGCTTTTTCCATTACGTCGGGTTCTAAAACTTCAACGGCAAAAAGAGGAATTAAACCAACAATAGAGCGAACTTTTAACCTATGCAAACTACCGTCTGGTAAACTTAAAATATCGTAATAAAATTCATCATCGTCATCCCATAAATCCAAATCATCTTCACTTATATTTGCCATTGCACCGGCAATATAAAGAAAATGTTCAAAAAATTTTGTGGCAGTATCTTGATAAATATGATTGTACTTGGCAAGTTCGAGAGAAATTTTTAAAAGATTTAAACTGTACATAGCCATCCAAGCAGTGCCGTCGGCTTGTTCTAAAAAGCCACCGGCCGGTAGCTCTGTAGAATTACGATCGAATACACCAATATTGTCCAATCCTAAAAATCCACCTTCGAATATATTATTATTGTTATGATCTTTTTTGTTAACCCACCAAGTAAAATTAATAAGTAATTTGTGAAAAACTCTTTCAAGAAAATTAATATCGCCATTTCCCTTATTATTTTTTTTATCAATTTTATAAACTTGCCAAGTTGCCCAAGCGTGTACCGGAGGATTAACTTCACCGAATTCCCATTCGTATGCAGGTAACTGCCCGTTCGGATGCATATACCATTCTCGTGTAAATAACAAAAGCTGACTTTTGGCAAATTCGGGATCTATCATTGCAAATGTTATTGTATGAAAAGCCAAATCCCACGAAGCATACCAAGGATATTCCCATTTATCCGGCATCGAGATAATATCGAAATTGTTTAAATGAATCCATTCTTTATTTCTTCCTTTTTTTCTGCTTGGCGGCGGTGGAGGTTGTTTTGGATCTCCATTTAAAAATTGTGCAACGTCAAAATAATAAAATTGTTTGGTCCATAACATACCGGCAAGTGCTTGTCTTTGAATTTTTTTTTGTTCTTTATCTTTTATACTCTTTTGAAAATTATTATAAAACTTATCGGCGGAAGAAAGGGCTTTATTAAAAAGCTCTTCTTTATTTTGGAAAGGGAATTTAATTTTATTGTTAGATAATCTTAAATATATTTGCTTGGAACTTTTTGCTTTTATTTTTAAGTTATAGTTTATACCGGTTTTGGTTCCATTGGAAAAATTTATTTCATTTATTTTGCCGTCAACTATGTAATTATTTATTCCGTCTTTAAAATATCCTTCTTTTTTTATATTGTATAATTTTTCAGTATTAGTTTCGTTATCACAAAAAATAATTTCTGGGTTTCCGCTGCAAAATAATTTATATTTTTTAAAGTCTTTATGTTCAATCTCAATTGTTGTTTTATTAAATAATTTGAGGTTAGGTATATAATTGTTATAACCCCAAGCCCAAGTATTCCTATACCATAATTGCGGTATAACATTTAAAAGCGCTTCGCTATCGGCTCTGTTAAATATTTTTATTCTAATTAAAATATCTTCGTAGTCAACTTTAGCGTATTCAATGAAAATATCAAAATATTCATTGTTGTCGAAAATGCCGGTATCAATTAATTCATATTCCGGTTGATGTTTACTACGTTTGTAATTTTCGTATATTAATTTTGCATAAGGAAATTCTTGTTGAGGATATTTATAAAGCATTTTCATATATGAATGAGTAGGAGTGTTATCCAAATAGTAATAATACTCTTTTACATCTTCGCCGTGGTTACCTTGCGTACCTGTTAATCCGAATAATCTTTCTTTAATAATCGGGTCTTTTTTATTCCAGAAAGCAACAGAAAAAGATAGAAGTTGATTCTTATCGCATATACCG
>JALSTL010000013.1 GCA_026983755.1 Melioribacteraceae bacterium
ATTGCAGCCGAAAGAGGATTTGTTGATGATGTTATAAAACCAAGTGAAACAAGGTTAAAATTAATTAATGCTTTCCAACTTTTAAAGACAAAGGTTGATACGAATCCGAAGAAAAAACATACGACTATTCCGTTATAATAAATGAAATTTAAATAATAATGTATTAAATTAAATGTTCGTTAAAATAAAAATTACTAACATTCATAAAATATTCGAGGTAGTATGGGCGATATTACAAAATATGTAAATATGGGTATTGAAGGAGCTATAAAATTTGCTCCCAAATTAATAACTGCATTAGCCATTATAGTAATTGGTTTTTGGTTAACCAAAAAATTAATGGTGCTTTTCGAAAATATGCTTAAAAAAGTAAAATTTGACGAAGCCGTTAGTTCTTTTATTATTTCATTTGTACAGATAGCATTAAAAGTTATCATAATTCTTATTGCCGCCGGTGTTATAGGATTTGAAATGGCCGGACTAATGGGAATACTTGCCGGTATGGCTTTTGCCGTTGGTTTGGCTTTACAAGGAAGTCTCAGTAATTTTGCCGCCGGAATTTTAGTGTTAATTTTTAAACCTTATAAAATTGGTGATTGGGTGGAAATACAAGATAAATTCGGACAAGTTGAAGAAATTCAAATATTCAGTACTATTGTTGTTACCCCGGGCAAAAAAACTTTGATAATTCCAAATTCTCAAGTTATAGACGGGACAGTAACAAATTTATCGAAAAAGAAATTCATTAGGTTGGAACTTAATGTAACAATGCCTTATTCCGAAAGCTATTCCAAAGTAGAGAAAATCATTAGAGAAGTCTTGGCCACTATTCCGAAAATTGAAAAACAACCCGAACCGGAAATTGGTATTGAAAATTATGATAGTCATAATATTGTTTTGGCAATAAGACCTTTTGTTAAACCCGATAACTATTGGGAAGTAACATTCGAAACTTATAGAAAAGTAAAGAAAGCTTTTAATGAAAACGGAATTAAAGTTGCTTACTCGGAAGGCGTCGAAATGGGAAGCATCGGAGAATAACAAAAAATAAAAAGTATCTTTCCGGAAAAATTATAATTAAAAATCCCCTTCGTTTAGGGGATTTTATTTTAGAAAAAATCAACAAAAAAACCGATTCCGAATTTTTTAATTCGTTGAGAATAATATTCACTGAACGGATTTGCTCCAACATAATATGATAAATAAAAGACCAAACCTTTTCCGTCCCAATCCCCGAATTTTATTCCACCCATTAAATTTGTGTTTAATTTGTACGTTGGTGTACCTACAATATTAAATTGATTGGCAATAAATAAATTTGCATCTTGATTAAAAATTTCATCTATTACATTTTTAAAAGCCAACTCATAACCAAAATAAGTTGACCATTTTTGTAAAGTTGAAGGTCTGACCAAAGTTGCATAAGCAGCGGTAACATAAGTACGTAAACTTCCGAAATCGGGATAAAATTGATAACCCAAAGTTAATTCTCCGAAATCTCTTGTAAAAGGAATAGGTTTAATATCGTGTATCCATTTTCCTAATATTTTGTCATAATGTCCGTCAACCAAATGAGCACTATTATGAATAATTCTAAAACGTGAAATAAACCTCCCGTTTTCATAATTTTTGGAAAATGCGGCATTCCCACCGAAAAATCCGTCTAGAGCATCAATTTGTAATCTGTTTCCTCTATAACTTGTTGAAAGAGCGTAACCCATAAATTCAATTGACAACGAAAGAGTGGCATCCATATTAGGGAAGTAAAATCTTACCAAATCCACATTATTTCCTATATCGAGTTTTAAATTTGAATTATCCGTATAATATAATAAACCGAAACGTGCTTCTTGATAATTTGCTTTGAAAGGTAAAAAATGTAAACCGGGTGAAAAGAAATTCACTTTTACATTCCCGAATTTATTTTCATTATTGTTTTGTGCCGTTAAGCAATTTAACAATAATAAATAAATTAGTATAAAAATTATTTTTTTCATTTTTTCGTTTTAATTTTTGGATAAATAAACTAATTCTTAATTCCTACAATCGAATTATTTATTGAGAAATTTAAGTTTTATAAACAAATAGGAAAAAAAACGATTTGGCAAATTTAAAATTAGCTTAACTAAAAAAATATGTTATAATTAACCGAATGTACCGTGTAAAAACGTTAAAGTTATATACAATTAATTCTTTGGAAAGAGAAATAAATTCAATTTATTTAAAAATAATATACTTTTCCCATCGGTAAATGCTATTGAAAGATAGACTGTGCCATAGTAATTGCAGAATTATTAATCAATCAAATATTTAAATAAATAAAAACATTCGATAATAAACTTGAAAAATGAAGTTTATTCTTTTAATTTAAGTACTTATTATTTTGAGGACAAAGTGAAAAGGATTTTACAATTACTACCAAGTATAATCTTGGTTGTTTCCGTAAGTAGTTGTTCAATATTTAATTCGGTATCAAAGGAAGAACAGTACAAACAAGATTCGGTTGCGGTAGCCGTTAAAACCGAAGCCATAGTAAGTGAATTATTAGAAAATGCGCGACAAAAATATGTTTTTGCTTTGGCTAACCAATCGAAATCATCTCCTCTTAAAACACTTTCGTCATTCGATTCCGCATTGAGCATAATAAATGAATTAAGTTACTATCCCAATATAGAAAAAAACGAAGCATACGAAGAACTAGAACAATCTATTGTGGAAGATTATGATTCTTTCATAAACAAATTGGATTCGTTACCCGATAACGCACCCGACTATGCTGTTGAAGAATGGATGCGAAATAATATTCCCGACCCTGCAATTGAAGAGCCCAAAATTTCAAAAGAAGAAGATAATGAAAATATAATAACTATTGGAGATTTCCCACTGGAAGTTAACAGATACGTTGAACAATATATAGAATACTTTTCCGGCAAAGGCAGGAAACACATGGAATATTGGCTTAAAAGAACAGGCAGATATTTTCCTATGATGGCTAAAATTTTTGCTGAAGAGGAAGTTCCTCAACAGTTAATATTTTTAAGCCTTATGGAAAGCGGTTTGAGAGAAAATGCACGTTCACATGCCAGAGCCGTTGGCCTTTGGCAGTTTATGAAAAGCACTGGAAGACTTTATGATCTGAAAGTTGATTTTTATATTGATGAACGAAAAGATCCCGAAAAAGCTACAAGAGCGGCAGCCAGATACTTAAAAGATTTATATTTTTCTTTGGGAGATTGGTATTTGGCAATAGCCGCTTACAATAGCGGAGAAGGAAGAGTTAGAAGAGGAATGAATTTAAGCGGTTCCAAATCTTTTTGGGATATTAGAAAATTTTTACCTCGCGAAACCAGAAATTACGTTCCTCAATATATTGCCGTAACTCTTATTGCAAGTCAACCCGAAAAATACGGTTTTACAAATATTACTTACGATGCTCCCATTGAATTTGAAACATATAAAATATACGAACCTATAGATCTTATTGTACTTGCAAAATGTGCAGGCATTTCTCTAAAAGAAATGAAAAAACTTAATCCGGAATTAATTCAACACCATACACCTCCAAATTATCCGGACGGTTACGATTTAAAAGTTCCATTGCGTACATACGATATGTTTGTGGAAAATGTAAAATCCATTCCTGACGATGCAAAACTAAGCTACGTTTTACACATTGTAAAAAGAGGCGAAACCTTAGGAGAGATTGCCTTAAAATACGGAATTAAACTTAAACAACTTGCTAAGTTTAATAAAATATCTACTAGGTATAGAATTTATCCCGGAAAAAAATTAAAAATACCGGTTGCAAAATATAACACCGCCGATTTTGAACTTAACACGGATACAGCTGTTGCAATTGACGAAGAACCTTATAAAAATGCACCGTATAAAATGGTGGTTAACTCCAATGTAGATAAAAATAAATATCTGAAATTATACAAAAGTAGAATTAACGATTCCGCTGCGGTTATTGTGCCCGAAGATAAAGCATTGATAACATATACCGTTAAAAGAGGTGATAACCTTATAGATTTAGCCGATTTGTTCCAAGTCAGAGTATCGGATATTCGTAACTGGAATAATTTACCTTATACAACAACAATTCACGTTGGTGAACATTTAAATATTTATGTAGATCAAAATAAAACCGAAGAATTTGCTCAAATAGATAAATTAAGCAAATATGAAAAACTAAAAAAATTATCTGCCATTACGGGAGACCAATGGATTGAACATAGAATTAGAAGAGGCGAAACTCTTAGCACTATTGCTCATAGATTTGGTGTTAGTACCCGGAATTTAAGAAAATGGAACGGTTTAAGAAGCAATAGAATTTATAAAGGTAAAAGATTATTGATTTATGTTGGAAGTAATAAAAAACAAGCAACTGCATATTTGCATAACTATTCCGGCACAGCTAATTCCGGGAAAAGAAGACTAATTCATTACAAAGTTAAAAAAGGAGATACAATTGGGGAAATTGCAGAATTGTTTAAAGTAAAAACTTCTAAAATCAGAAGATGGAACAGATTGCATTCTAACAAAATTGTAGCGGGAAAAACATTAAAAATTTTTACCAGAGCTAGTGCAAACTATTTATCTAACGGACTAATGGAAAACGGGGATGTTTTCTACACGGTTAAGTCTGGAGATACGATTGGAAAAATAGCCATGATATTCAAAACCAAAGTTTCAAAATTAATAAAATGGAATAATCTGAAATCCAGTAGAATTTATGAAGGACAAAAACTTAAAATCGGAGAATCTTCTACGGCTAAACGAATTAGTTCAAGATTTTTAAGGAAACATAAACCAACCGGTAAAAATGTAAAAATACATATAGTTAAAAGAGGGGAAACACTCGGATATATTGCCGAAAAATATCATACGCGTACTTCCAGTATCAGAAAGTGGAATAAATTGAAAAGTAGCAAAATTAAAATTGGCCAAAAATTAAAAATTTATTTGAAATTAGCTTCACGATAAAATTGCTACATAAAACCGCAAAATATTTTAACTGAAAATGGTAAACTGCATACCAATTTGTAAAAAAAAAGAATTGCCTGAATTTAGAGTAATTGAAAATAATACCGAAAATTTTACAATTACTTTAGTTAATAACTATTTTATTTAATTAAAGAATTTTCCAATTTGCTATAATAATATGCCAGAATATGATAAAAGTAACTTCCCGGTAGGGATTTATAAACTAAAAAACTCAATACAAAAATATGCTTGGGGTACGAAAGGGAAAAATGCTTTTATAGCAAAATTTATACAGAAAGAAAATAAAAAAGCAATACCGATGGCGGAATTATGGATTGGAACTCATTCAAAATTACCGTCGCAAATTTTATTGGAAAATAACTATTACAACTTAGATGAAATAATAAAAAAAT
>JALSTL010000014.1 GCA_026983755.1 Melioribacteraceae bacterium
ATCAAGCACAATATTATCTATACGTATTTCGTGTTTTTTTCGTTGATATGTTGAATCGGATATAAATTTACCCATTGCCACAACATCGCTGTTGTGCTCCATATCTATTTTGTGAGTGAAAAGCCAGAGTTTCCGCTCGCAAATAAAATAATATGCAATTTGAGTTCCTGTCATATTTAAAACGTAGCACAGATTAGTAATCTGTGTTAAAAAACCAGAAAATAGTACAGATAAATTTCTGTATTACAAAACCAAATAATTTTTATTGCAATACGTGTATTCCCAATCAAACCAGTTATTTACCAAACCGGCTTTTACCGGATTTTCCAAAACATATTTTATTGTAAAATAAAGTTCTTTCTCATTTCTAATCCACCTATCAAAACTTTCATCTTGCCAAAAAGAACCCTCGCGTTGTAAAAACAGGTTTGATTTTCTTGCGGATATTCGTTTAATAGATTGCATTATTTTACTTATACCTTTATTACCCGATAGTAATTCAAAAACCAGGTGGATATGATTAGGCATAATTGTATAACAAATTAAATTATAATCTTTGCCATCGGGATAGTGCAAAGTGTTTTTACAAACATCCGCTATATCTTTTTCTGCTAAATATTGCTTTCCGTATTCTCCACTGTCTAAAACCGAATCATATTTTTTGATAATTCGTTCATATTTTGTGTTGTCTAAATTTTTCAAATCGGAATGAATTATTTTAAGTAATGTTTGCGGTATAGAATTCTTTAACCGGTATGTAATAAAATACATTCCGTCGTTAAAATATAAATGCGGTAAGTTGCGTTTGTGTAACATAATATTATTTGTTGCACAAATTAGTAATCTGTGCTATGTTGTTTAAATAAACGGATTATATTCGGGGAAATCATATTTTAGTATTCCCGTTTCTTCATCATATTCAGTTTTTACAATAAAAATATTACGGCACCATTTATTTATTAGTTTTTCTTGATGATTATCAAAATTATTTTCGTTATTAACTAACTGATAACTAAGTCGAATATCCTCGCGAAATCTAATTTCGTCGTATTTCCATTTTGGGAAATAAACATTTACAACAAATCTGTTTAAAATTACTTTTTTGAATTTAACATAAAGGTTTTTGTTATCTGAGTTCTTTTCGAAAAATTCATTTATGCTTTTTATCAGTTCTTCAAGTTTTGTTTTGGGGATAACGGAAATACTGGAAATTTCTCTGAATATTCTATGTGCTTCATCTTTTCTTTCCGCCATAAAACCCGAATCAAGTATATCAAGTGTTTTGTAAAAAGTTGTCAGATAACTTTCCGAAACTGCAAATATTTTAGGATTATAAAGTTTTTTAACAAGTTCTTTCTTTTCTAATTCGGATAATATCAAAGCCTCGGGCTCAAGTTTTTTTATTGTTTTAAAAAATTCATCAACCGTTTTTTTGTTTCGCCAATCTTTTGATTTTTTCTTGTATTTCCCGTTTTTATCCAACCATTTGTCTGTTTCTAAATCACTTTCAGTTTTTGAGAAGAGTTTTAATGAAATTTCAATAAGATCATTCGAATAAACATTGTTCCCACCCGATTCAATTCCATTTTCAAAAATCGTTACGAAAACATTAGGGCTCTCCAAATTACTCGGCGATTCGGTTTTATAACGTCTCAAGACTCGTCCCATTCTTTGAACTAAAGAATCGATCGGCACAAATTCCGTATATAAAATATCCGCATCCAAATCCAATGATGCTTCAACTACTTGTGTAGCAACAACAATTTTGGGTATATTTTCGTCCAAAGGTTTTGGATTTGAGAATTCTTTAACTATTAAATTTTCTTTTTCTTTTCTTTTTTCGTATGTTAATCTGGAATGTAATAGTTCAACAAACATCTTTTCACCAACGTTTTTCTTAATTTTATCAAACACATCAACAGCAAGTTTTACTGTATTAACAACTACCAAGACTCGCTGTCCATTGTTTTCATAAGATTTATCAATTATTTCGTCTATAATTTTATCATATTCGAATTCATTTTCATTGTTTTTAATTTTAATAAATTTCAGTTTATGTTTTTTTATGGATGAATAATCAACTTCTGTAGCTTTATCGTAATAGTCAATCAATTCGAAATCTTTTTCCCCGACTTCATCTTTAATTCTGTTCTTCAATTCTTCCCGAATAAAATCAGGCATTGTTGCAGTTATCAATAAAAATTTGCCACCCATTTTATGAATATCTTGTAGATATTTCACTATTATTGCTGCAGCTTTCGGGTCATACGCCTGCACTTCGTCGATTACCAAACGTGAGTAAGAAAAAGTGGCGTAAATTTTTTCGTAGGAAGGAGGACGAAGAGCATACGGGAAAAACTGATCCCCGGTGGAAACCATAAACGGATAACTTAATTGCCTTGCCAAATGGTAAGATTTTAAATTTTCAGTTTCATTACCATCTCCCAGTAAATAAACATCTGCATCCGAATGAAGTAAACCCACTCTTTCAATTTCATCATTAAATAATTTTTGGGAACGTTCAAATATTTGATCAACTGCCGAACGTAATGGTAAAGTGTAAAATGTTTTGTGGCCGTTAGACCACACGAAAGCGAACTCCGTTTTGCCGCTACCCGTTGGTGCAATTAAAATTACATTTTTTTCACTTAAATTTTTTTCTTCTATTAATTTTACCTGCCAAATCTTTTTTTCGTCATCCAAGTTAAATTTATCTTTTAGTTTGCTTTTAATTTTTTCGTATTCAATTTCTTTAATTTCAATCGGTTGTTCGTAATTATTCTCACTTTCACAGAAAGAAGCAAAATGATCGCATCGCATTAAAAATCCAGATAATTTTACCCAATCAACTAAGTTTACTTTTTCGAATGAAATACGCTTCGGTAACCAGTACAAACTGTAAGGCGGAATAGCATAGTCTTCGATTTGTGCACCGTTAATAATTTCCGTCAACATGGTTTTGTCGAATTTAATAAGTTCTGCATAACCATTAAAAAAATCCTTAAGTTCTTCTTTAAGATTTTTTTCAATTTCGGATTGCAAATTTTCATTAAGCAAATTTTCGATTTCATCAATTGAATATCGAATCACTTCTTCAAAATTATTACGCCAATGATGATATGCAACCGCCGATAAAACAAATTGTTTGTACTCTTGTGATCCTTGCGGATAAATTTGTTTTATCTTTTCTTCCAATTTTGTTTTATCGATTAAGAATAGTGAGAAAATTGAATGTGGCAAATTCGTAGTAATTTCGAAAGGACGGTAATTTTTGTTCCCTAAAGTTCTAATTTGGAAAAAAGGTAAGGCTTTACCAATATCGTGTAAATAAATTGCAAGCTTGATTGTTTCAAACAGTCTTTCATCGTTTATTACATTTTTCAGCAGGTTGAGATTCGAAAGCAAATCATCAATATGTTTTGCCAAGGAAATTTCTTCTTTATTTTTTCCAATAGAACTTTTCGCCCAAATTTTTGATTTATTTTCTGTCATTTAATTCACCTAAAAAAATTGGGAAATTTAGTTCATTGTCAATTAATAATTTTTGCCCGATTATTAATCCGTCATTTAATTTTGTTCTTAGGTACTCAAAGGTTCTTTTTCCGTGGCGGTTGAAATTTTTTTCATAATCTTCTATTGTAGCAAAAGTGGGAAGATTGTACAATAACCCTTCGAAGGCATCATTTTTTATTGTTTCCCAACCGTTTTCAAGAATGTAAAAAGTATCCGGAATCCAGAAAAAATGCTTAAAATTACCGCCGTGCCGTATGTATTCCAAATCTTTTTCTTCCAAAATTTTCGGCTTTTCTTCAAAAACAATCCAATCTTCCGCCCTACCTATATGTAAAACTTCTAGTCTGTTCACAGGGTTTTCCAAAGCATTTTTAATTTCATTTAGAATTTCAATGTTTTCGTGACCCAAATAAATTATAAGATGTACATCATTCAATATGTCAATCCACATTTGTGATTGCCCGCCTGGATGTTCGATATGCCCGTTATTTTCTCTATTTTGAATGTATCCGAATCTCCCAAGATGAGCTTTTTTGCTCATATTTCTAAACCAAATCATCTCGGTAACTTTAGCATCGAATCTGCCGGCAAGAGAAATTTTTAATTTTCTAATTCCGTTTTTATACAAATCATCATTTTGATTAATAATACCAAGCACATTTATTAAAAAGCCGATTACGGTGGAATATGGCGGTAACGGATAAGTATGCCTTCTTTGATATGCAAACGGCAATCTGAAATGAGCATTCGGTTGATATATTTTAATTCTTAGAAGGTTCATCTTCTTGTCCGTTATTATTTAATTCATTTAAGAATGTTTGCCAATCGTTTGTTACTTTATCCGAATAAACATCAACTGGGATTCTTTCCGAGCCTTGAATAAAAACATTTCCGTCAATCCAACCGTTGGCAAGGCAGTCATTAATACCGATAACTTTGAATTTCCCGTCTTCTTTTTTAACATCGATATAAGAGTGGAAAATAGGCGATGGAATTTTTACACCGCTTGCAATTATAAAAAGAGGAACGATAGTATTTGCTTCACCACTTGATTGCGCGTAAAGACCGTTTTTAATAGAATTTAAAATATCGGTTATTCTCTTTTTCTTTATTTCTTCGCTAACTTCGAAGGTTATTTTATATGGTCCACTTGAAGAAATTTTTTCAATTTTAATCGTGCCAATTTCACTATCTGTCTTTTCTTCATTGATTATGTGAAAAAAATTTTCGGAGCTTTCATCTTGTTTGCAATTTAGCATTTTTGTTGATTTCGCAAAAACAATTTTTAAAATTCCACTTTCGTAAACAGGTTTTTCATCCAATATCCAACTATCTTGTCCAAAAATTTTATCATCAATTGTAAAAGAAAGTTTATAAAATGCTGTATGCTCTTCTTTATTATATGGATCCGGGGAAGGTGTTTTATCACCAGCTTTTAAACCTTGATTTATTGCTCTTGAAACCAAATCGTGATTTCCATAGAACGCCAAATCTTGCTCATAGTTCGAAATTGAAATAGCTTTCGTAATCCCAATGGGACTTTTCCTAGTAAAAGCACCTTGTTCACTAATAGTAAACATGTATCCGAATGCGTCTAATTCAGGACTTGAAATAATATCATTTTTACTAAGATCGAATTGAATTACGTTTTTCTGACCTAATAATACTTCCGTTTTATTCCATCCATAAATTTTGTTCAACGTTTCAAACAAATAATGTCGAATAGCGGGTTTGCTAATGAAAGATTTTATTTCGCCGTTAACATTCATTTTTTTTATGGAAAGAATATTTCCACCGACTTTTTCGTCTCTGTTCAGAGCAGAGCCTTCAAATATCATTGTTAGTGTAATGTTTTTCATTTTTAACCTCTCTTTATTTAAAT
>JALSTL010000015.1 GCA_026983755.1 Melioribacteraceae bacterium
AGTTGAATATAATCCTCCGCATATAATCCGGTAACTTCAATTATTCTACTAAATTTACCTTCCTTGTTTTCTAAGAAAAAGTAAGAATATCCGTCATCTAAAAAAATGGGTCTAAACGGATCGGTTGTGTTTTCCAAATAGAGTTTAAAAGAATATCCATTGGTAAAATTACTTTCGGAGGGAATAACTTTCATTGAAATAGTATCTATTGTAAAACTTGTATATGCTTCCAGCAAATCTTTTAATCTATTTTTATATTCTTGATTATTTAATCTTTTTTCAATTGCTTCTTTCCGTGCCAAGACTAAAACTACGGTTTTGTTTAATGGCAATGCTTCAATTTTTACATCAGTTTTTGTAGAAAAAATATTTGATTTACCGGTTGATAATGAATAATGTTGAATGATTTCTTTACATTCTTTTATTGTCCAAGTTGAAGATGATTTATTTAATACATCGTAAAAATTTGATTTGAATACGTATTTGGTTAGTGAACAGCTTGTTAATAATAGAAATACAAAAATAAATAAAAAAGGCTTAAGTAGAATTTTCATATCTTTATTTGCAGATTTAATAGTATGATAAAAATTATATTTACAGAGTATTTAGAAATATTAATTATTTCAATGCAAACATTTTGGGATTGAATTATTTTTTATCGAACAAAAATTTTAACGGAATATGTAAACGGTTTGCCCAGCTGACTTCCGAATGATATCCGCCCTTAGCAAGATAGAAATGGAAATTGTTTTCCATTTCAAAATTTTTTTCACTTAATATTTTTACCATTTTTATAAAGTCCGGCAATAATTCTTTTTCTTCCGTTCCGCAATCAATGTATAATTTATTTTTTAATGTAATCAAACTATCAACATCATTTACCATTTTAAAAACAGCTCTATCATTAACCCAAAACGAGTTGGACATACAAGCTGCTTTGCCAAATATTTTGGGAAAATTCCAAAACAACTGAAACGAAATTAAACCGCCCATGGAAGAACCCATTATTCCCGTAGCGGAAGTTTTAGGATTGGTTCTGTATTTTTCATCTATAAAAGGCTTTAATTCTTTAATAATAAAACTGGCATATTGTTTTCCTTTAACAGTAAAATAATTATATTCTTCCAACCTGTCTTGCGTATTATAAATAGCAACAATAATAATTTCGTTTATGGAATTTTCTTCAATCAGTTTTGATGTAACTTCATCAACTTTCCAATCATATCCTGTAAAAGAAGTTTTCGGGTCAAAAAGATTTTGTCCGTCGTGCATATATAAAACCGGATACTCTTTATTCGATTCAAAATACGAGGGTGGGAACCAAATCAAAATATCTCTTTCGGTTTTTAGATGAATACTATAAAACTCGTGTATATATTCGATATCACCGATAATTTCATCTATATTTTGTATGTAGTTTTTTATTTCAGTAGGTGTCATTACTTAATATTTTTATTCCTTGTTTTGAATCCGTAACCAAAATATAATGATAAATAATGTTGAAATAATATTTTTTTCAAAATAAAAATTTTAAATCAAATTGGTTTAATAATATATAAAATTGTATAATTCGATTTTCTTTTTCAGATAAAAAGGAGCCCAAATGGTAAACAACAACAATAACGGAATGGAAATAGCCGAACAACTTCAAAATTCACAAGAAGATATTTGGAGAATTTTCAGAATAATGAGTGAATTTGTTGAAGGTTTTGAAAAAATGGCCAACATAAAACCAAGTGTTTTGGTTTTTGGTTCTGCAAGAATAAAACCGAGAGATCTTTATTATAAATTAACGGTTCAAGTGGCAAAAGAATTGGTGAAAAAAGGATTTGGTATTACAACCGGCGGTGGACCAGGTATTATGGAAGCCGCAAATAAAGGAGCACAAAAAGCACATGGTAGTTCTTGTGGAATTAATATAGAGCTTCCTTTTGAGCAATCTGCAAATAAATATATTGACAAAGATAAATTGTTAAGTTTCAGATATTTTTTTGTAAGAAAACTAATGTTTTTTAAGTATGCACAAGGTTATATTTTGATGCCCGGTGGTTTTGGCACTTTAGACGAATCTTTTGAAGTTTTAACACTTATTCAAACCGGTAAAACAAATAAAGTACCGGTAGTTTTAATGGGAAAAGATTTTTGGAAACCTTTGTTGAAATGGGTTAAAAATGTTCAATTAAAAAGCGGTTATATAGGGGAAGAGGATTTGGATTTATTCAAATTAACCGACGACCCTAAAGAAGCGGCAAAAATTATGTTCGATTTTCATAAAGGTAAAACTTTAACACCGAATTTTTAATTAAAGAAATAAATTCCGATTCTTTGATAATTGTCAAATAAAAATTAAACTTTTAACTCTCTGTTACGATAATTAAGTGAGGACTAATATGTTAGATCCGATCTTAAATATCAACCATAATGAGAGATATAAAGGCGGGGTTAAGTCTCAAAGCAGTTTTTACTCAATTCACCAACATACCGAAGAGAAGAATAGGTCAAAAGACTCAGCTCTGTTTTCACCTCTTGCCAGACTTTTGTCTAAAATCAATTGGCGGATAATTAACGTCCAATATCCTTCTAATGACCAAATCTTAATAAATTTTCAAAAAGGAGAACTTGAATTTTTGACCTTAATTGATTTTCATGAATTGTATAATACTCAGTATCATGAGTTTTCAATTTCTAAAAAAACGCAAAATAATGGGAAAAAATTGGAATATAAAATTCAAATAAAAGTAAAGAAAGAAAAAATAACCACTTTTGAAAAAATTACTCCGTTGGAAATAGATGCACTTGAAGAATTATTTACCAGAATTAAAGAAATAAATTTTGAAAAACTCAATAAACAATCATTAAGTATTACTAATACAGATGTTTTAAATAATTTTGTTTACGGGTTGGAAGAAAAAATTTCCGGTGAACTAAATACAATACTAACTGCAATATATACTTTAATTTCAACACACCAAGAAAATAAAATAATAAAGAACTATGTACTAAATATAGAGCAAAATAATCCGATTATGTTGGAGAAACTTTCTATAATTAGCGCTAAATGAATTGAAAGAAAAAACTTATACAGATATCGGATCTATTGATCAAAACATAATTACAAAATTTGAATCCTTAGAAGAACTGCCTAACACAAAACCAATTGTATTATTGAATAAAGAAGGGATTATACTTTATGTCAATAATATGCTAAAAAAACAATACGGATTTGAAGAAGGGAAAAGTGCGTTTAATTTTAAGTCGGAACCGGACTTAAAAGTTATACTTCAAAAAATAACCGAAAAAAAATTAAGAAATTTTAATTGCGAGCTTCACGTATTAAATGATTCCAAATATAAAAATTATTTTTTGGAACTTGAAAGATTATATATAAATGACAAAGAATTTTTTTTACTTCAAATAGAAGAAGAAGAAAATCATTATAAACTAGCAAAAAAATTAAATACATTCAGTCAAGCTTTGGATGCCGTTGATGTAGGTGTAATTATAACAGATAAAAAAGGAATGATTAAGTTCGTTTCCGCTTCTTTCGAAAAATTTCTTAATAAAAAAATAGATGCTCTTTACAATTCTACAATAACTTCCTCATTAGAAAAATATCTTACCGATATTGAATTGGCGGAATTTAATCATGCAATTGAAGAAAAAAGAAAGTGGGTAAAAGTAATTTCCGATATTTCTCAAGACGGAGATGTTTTCTACAAAGAAATAAAACTTAATATAGTAAATAATTTTTCTGACGGTACAACAAATTATATTTTAACGGCAAATGATATTACCGATCAGATAAAACAAGCAAGACTTTTAAGAAGATCGGAACAAAAACAAAAATCAATAATAAACAATATTTCCGATCCTATACTAATTGTTAGAAAAGAACAAAACGAATTAATTTTTGAAAACGCAAACAACAGTTTTTATAAAAACATTGAATTAAATAGAGAAAAAACAATTGAGCATAAACTTATTGAAACTTTGGAAACCGAATTATATGATTTGATAGAAACATCGGTAAACAATTTGGTTCAAGATAATAGAATTCACGCGCAATTCCATTATTATAATATTGCAAAGAACAAAAGATTTATCGGCAAAGTAACTTTTACGGATGATCATTACGATAATACAAGAATTTTTATTATAAATTTAACCGATATTACCGAACAGTTGGAAATTGAGAAAAGACTTCGTGATGCTTATAATAAAGAAATTAGTTTGAATAAATTAAAATCTTCGTTCTTGGCAAAAATGTCTCATGAAATAAGAACTCCGCTTAATGCAATTGTCGGTTATTCGGAACTACTTGAAGATGATGTTAAAACTCAAGATTACGAAGCGTCAACGGAAATGACATCTCATTTAAAAGACGGAGTAAAGCGATTATTAAATTTGGTAGATAATATTGTAGAAGTATCTTTGTTGGAATCCGGAAATTTTGAAATGGAATTGGAAAATATTGATGTTAAAAATATTATTATTCACAATAAAGACAAATGGATTAAACAAGGAAAAAATAAAAACATAAAATTCGAATTTGAAATTAGTCAAAAAAATTTATCGATATCCGCTAACAAAGAAAAACTGGAAAAGGCTCTTACGGAAGTTGTTTTTAACGCTGTAAAATATAATGTGGAAAACGGTAAAATTGTGATTTCCGCAGACAAAATAAATAATGTTGTAATTATAAAAATTCTGGATACGGGTATTGGTATTGAAAAAAAAGAATTAAATAAAATATTGGAACTTTTTGAACAAGCCGAAGATGAAAGCTATACTAGAAGATACGAAGGTGCCGGTTTAGGATTATCAATAGCAAATAAACTTATAACATTTATGCACGGACAACTTAACATTAAAAGCAAACCAACTCAAGGAACAACTATAACAATTTCTTTCCCCTCAATATAGTTTTAATCTAACTATTAACAACTGAAAACTTTATAACTGCTATTAAGTGTAAACAATAAATTCTTGTTGATTTCGATATCTATAATAATGTATGTTTAAATCACAAAAATGTTATTGTTCATTCAACGCAATCTATTATAATGAAAAAAAATACTATTCTATGGATTGTTGCTTTTGTAATAACCGTAATTATGGGATATTACCAAAGAGCAACAGGCCCAACCTATCCCGTAAAAGGTAAAACATCAATTGGAACTAAAGAAATTAGTTATAAACTTCTTAGAAGCCATGGTGGTAAAGGAAATCAAGAAATAAAAATAGAAACAAACGACTCTGATATTAGCGGAACTCTATATTACAAACGTTACAAAACCAATGATAGTTGGACTCCTATGAAAATGGTTTATAGTTCAGGAAAACTATCTGCTTTTTTGCCGCATCAACCGCCGGCAGGTAAGTTAGAATATTT
>JALSTL010000016.1 GCA_026983755.1 Melioribacteraceae bacterium
AACTAATTATATGATAACTTTCAATATTTCAAGCGGTTACAATATTTGTTTAATTTGATACTTGAAGCTAAAAAATAATAATAAATTAACAAATTTGTTTTTTAAAAGGTAAATATCAAATAATATAATCGCAAAAAAAATAGTTTTTATAATATTTTATAAAAATGTTTTATTAAAAAAATGAAAAATTTTGATAAGTGCAACAAAATAAATTATTTTGGAATTATAAAATAAAAAATTAATGAGGTCTCTATGGAATTGAAACAAATTAAAGCTTCACGCAGAACGGAAAATATTACTTATGCCGTAAGAGATGTTTTACTTATTGCAAATGAAGTGGCAAAAAGCGGTAAAGAAATGTTATACTTAAATATTGGTGATCCAAACATTTACGATTTTGCTCCGCCACGACACATGATTGAAGATACTTACAAAGCAATGCTTGATAATCATAACGGTTATTCGCCGTCATCGGGAATTAAACCCGCACTTGAAGCAATTGAAAAAGAAGCGGAAAAAAAAGGAATAACTAACATTCAAGATATGTTTATTACAACCGGAGCAAGTGAAGCAATTGATATCTGTTTAACGGCTTTGGTAAATGACGGTGAAAATATTCTTACACCAACACCCGGTTATCCTTTGTACACGGCAATTCAAAGTAAATTAGAGATGGTTGCAAATCCATATTACTTAGATGAAAAAAACGGTTGGCAGCCGGATATTGAAGATATTAAGAAAAAAGTAAATGATAAAACAAAAGCAATTGTTTTAATCAATCCAAATAATCCTACCGGTTCTAATTACAGCGTTGAATCTCTTAAACAAATTATAGATATTGCTCTTGAACATAATTTGGTAATTTTTGCCGATGAAATTTATGATAAGCTTTTAATGGATGGTGTTGAACATACTTCCATTGCATCATTAAACAGCGAAGTGCCTATAATTACTTTTGGCGGACTTTCAAAAAATTATATGGTTCCCGGTTTTAGAATAGGATGGGGAATTGTTAGCGGAAATAAAAATGTTCTGGCAAAATATTTGGAAGCAATTAATAAAATTTTACGTTCAAGACTTTCCGCAAATCATCCTGAGCAATATTGTATTGCAGGGGCGTTGGGCGGAAATCAAGATCATTTAACCGTTGCTATGGAGAAACTTGTGCGTAGAAGAAATATGACTGTGGAAATGCTAAATGCCGTTCCCGGTATTTCTTGTGTTAAACCGGAAGGAGCTTTTTATGCGTTTCCGAAATTGGATATAAAAAATTCGGATAATCATTTTGTAGCGGAACTTATAAAAGAAACCGGAGTAGTGGTTGTTCCCGGAACAGGTTTCGGACAAATTCCCGGAACAAATCATTTTAGAGTTGTATTTTTACCGCCTGAGAATATTTTGGAAAAAGCATATAAAAGTATTGGAGACTTTTTCTTAAGATATGTAGAAAAGTTTGAAAAGTAGATACGGAAGCACATTAGTTGATTTGAAAGATAGCATATATAAAATTATGCTATCTTTTTTTATTTTCATTTGTTTATCTTTTAAGATTGTTGCACTCTGTTGGTGAACGCAGGTATGATGCCGGCGGCTACTTATACTTGTTTACAAAATAGTGTGTTTTAAAAGCAATTATAAATGTTTCATTTATTAGTTTTACCGATTCATAATAGAATAAATCAAGATGCTTGATTGATTGAAAAAATTCGGAAGTGGTAATTATTTTTAGAAATTAAAAAAATGTAATTATCCAATTTCTCAATCATACAATTATTCAATCATTCAATCTGTTTTTTATAAATTACATTTTAGCAGAGGATTTCTTGAACAATTATAAAATAACAAAACTTGCCAACGGAATTACATTAGCTACAGAAAAATTCGAGTGTGTAAATTCCTTTTCTCTCGGTTTTTGGTTTAAGGTAGGTTCACGCGATGAAACATCTAAAACAAACGGAATCAGTCATCTTGTAGAACACATGTTTTTTAAAGGAACAAAAAAAAGAAGCGCCAAAAGAATTTCGGAAGAGATAGAATCGCTTGGCGGTTACTTAAATGCTTTTACAACAAAAGAACATACTTGTTATTACGGAAGAGGATTGAAACGAAATTTACAAAAAACTTTTGAAGTGTTATCCGATATGATTCAAAATTCATTGTTCCCTAAAAAAGAATTGATGAAAGAAGCTCAAGTTGTAATTGACGAACTAAAAGACATGGAAGATTTACCGGAAGAATTAATTTTCGATAAATTCGAAACATTAATTTTCAAAGGAAATTCTTTATGCTTACCAATCATAGGAACGGAAAAAAACATAGCCGGGTTTTCAAGAGATGATTTGTTGAACTATGTAAAGGAAAAATATAATTTTAATAACTTATATATTGTTGCTTCGGGTAATATTGAGCATTTGGAATTAATTAAATTAGCGGAAAAATATTTAAGCAATTCAACTACCACAATAATTGGTAATAAAAAATTTATTTACAAAAGAAAAACATTTAAACCCAAAGCCTCAAAAAACTTATTTGTTCATAAAAACATTCAACAAGCACACATGATTATTGGCGGACCGACTTATGGATATAAACATAAGGAAAGAGCAGTTATAAATCTTATTTCAAATATTTTGGGTGAAGGAAGCAGCTCCAGATTATTTATTAGTTTAAGAGAACAAAACGGAATAACTTATCAAGTAAATTCTTTTATGAATTCTTTTTCCGATACTTCGTCTTTCGGTATATATATTTCAACAAACAATAATTCTTTACCGAAGGCAAAAAAAATTATTGAAAATGAATTTGAAAAAATTAAAACCAAAACCGTTTCGCAAAAAGAATTAAAGAGAGCCAAGGAATATATTAAAGGACATTTATTAATGAGTTTGGAAAGTACATCGAATAGAATGATGAGAATTGGAACTTCTTTACTTTATATGAATAGAATTAAAAGTGTTGAAGAATCTATAAAAGAAATTGAAAAGGTAACTCCGGAAGATATTTTAAACTACTCCAAAAAATTATTATCCAAAAAAAATTTATCTTACGTGATTATTAATTCCAAAAATATATTTAACGAAAAATAGAAATTACGTTATGAAACCTTAAATCATATTAACGATTATTCGTATTACTTGTTAATTTTATAATCAATAAACGTAAATTTAATTATCATAAATATTTATGTTTTAAGTTAATATTGAAATTTTTTCCGTCCGATTTCTTTTTAAAGATTACTTAAGAATTTAATTATTTTTTTATTTACAAAATTCGGATTTTCCAAAGGAGACATGTGTCCGGCTTTTGGAACAATAAAAAATTCGGAATCCTTTATTTTGTTTGCCAAACCACGCATTGCCTTTGGAGGAGTTAAACTATCTTTTTTGCCGACTAATACTAAAGTTGGAATTGAAATATTTTTTAAACTTTCGGTTGTATCTAACCTGCTAAGCATTGCAATTAAAGCACCTTTAACACCAATGGGATTTTGAGTTTTACATTCGTTCAAAATATTTTGGTACGTTTCATTGTTGCGTTCTTTAATTTTCGGATGAAAACATCTCGGAACAAATTCATCTACAAATGCTTCAATGCCTTCAACATTTATTTTATTGATTGCATTGGAACGTTTTAATTTGCCTTCGTTATTGTCAGCTTCGCTGCGTGTATCGCATAAAATTAAAGAACCGAATCTTTCTTCTTCTTTGGTAATTGCACGTAAAGCAATATATCCGCCCATGGAAAGTCCGCATAAAGCCGGTTTTTCCAATTTTAACTCATCAACTATAGAATATAAATCCCATACGAAAGCTTCCATCGTATATTGCCCGTCTCCAATGTAACTTTCGCCAAGTCCCCTAATATCATAGGAGACACAATAGTAATTATCTTTTAAGGCATCAATTTGTTTATTCCACATTGTGTGAGTGTAAGGAAATCCGTGTACAAAAATTATGGATTTATTTTTCTTGTTTCCGTTCGTAAAAACTTTTAAGCTATTAATTGTTATATCCATTTTACTTTCTCATAAATTTCTAAAAGTTATTTATAATAATATTAAAATTTTTGTAAATTAACTTTGTTCTAATTCAATTCAAAACCAAAAATATTAAAATGGCATTAGAAGATAAAAAAATAGCAACAATATTTATAACATTACTTACATTGTTTGCAGTTTTTGTTTTCAATAAGCCAACCAATTCCCTAAACAAAATAATAGAAAATTCTTTTTATCAAATTAAAGGAAAGGAAACGCCCGATAGTAATATTATTATTATTCATATTACCACAAGTGATATTGAAAGTTTGGGTGATTGGCCGTTAAAAAGAAGTTATTATGCACTTTTAATTAAAAACTTAACCAAATTAAAAGTAAAAAAAATAGGATTGGAAGTTTTTCTTTCCGATAATATAACTTCCCAGGCAATTTATAATAACGTACTAAATAAAATAATACATAATTCAAAAAAAGTTGTACTTTCTTCGATAGTAGAAAATATTAACAAAGAAAAAAATATGTTTACCGGTAGTTCCGTAATTTTACCTTCACCTTCCAAAGAGCTTCATGATGTTGTTACAGGCCATATAAATATTCTGAAAGACGGCGGGATTATTATTCCAAATAAAATTAAAGTATTAAATAAAATTGTAAAATCTTTTTCAGCACAACTTAGCAGCAAAAATAAATTTCCCGAATCAATGGAAGTAAATTTTTCTACATCTTGGAAAAATTTTACCAAGTTCAGCTTGTTAGAATTTTTTGAAATGGTAGAAAACAATAATCCGGAATTAAAAGAATTTGCAAATAAAATTATTATCATAGGAGTTAGTGATCCTTTAATTGCCAAAAACATTTCAACCGGTTTTGATGAAGAACTACCCGGTGTTGGCTTGCATGCAATTGCACTAAACAATTTATTAAAAGAAAATTGGCTTAATAACAAATTCAAAAATATCTCGTTTTTAATTTTTGGTATTTTAACATTATGGATTATTTACAATATTACTAATAAAGTAAGTATTTACTACATAGTATTTTTAGGCGTAATTATAATTTCGTATATATTATTTATCCATTTTCAAATTAAACTGAATTATCTTGCGTTTATTTTACCGGCAATTTCGGGTGGATTTGTAAACTGGGTTCTTTCATTTTTCGAAAGCAAGCAAAAGTTAACGGAAACCATAACGGAAAAAGAAATATTAAAACATACTTTAGCAGAGGAAGAAAAATTTTTATTATCACTT
>JALSTL010000017.1 GCA_026983755.1 Melioribacteraceae bacterium
TTCGTGGGATTCCACAGTTGATAGTGGAAAATGCGGAAGTTCGCTATATTTAATTTCATGTTCAATTTCTATTTCGTTAACAAGTCCGCCTAAGCCGGTTCCCAAAACAATACCTACTTCATATTTATCAGAGGTTTTTTCTTTTATTACCTTTAATGTTTCTTCTATTTTGTTAAGTAGTTCACTCATATTTTATCCGATATATATTTAATTGTAATTTCTTTTTCCGAAAATTGCAGTTCCAATTCTAACTATGGTTGCACCTTCTTCTATTGCAATTTCAAAATCGTTTGTCATGCCCATTGAAAGATGTTTTAAGTTGTAACCTTGGTTGTTAAATTTATCAAATATATTTTTAAGTTGTTTAAATGAATTTCTAATTTCATTTTCATTATCTGTAAAAGGAGCCATTGTCATAAAGCCTTGCACATTTAAACTTTCAGCATTTTTACAAAAGTCCAATACTTCTTTAATCTCGTCTATATTAACCAAACCGGTTTTTGTTTCTTCGTAAGAAGTTTTTATTTCTAACAATATGTTTTGAATTTTATTTATATTTTTTGCTCTTTTATTAATTTCTCCGGCTAATTTTAATGTATCAACAGAATGAATTAAACTTGCATAAGGCACAACATCTTTAGCTTTCTTAGTTTGTAAATGTCCAATAAAATGCCAGTTTATTTCTTTACTTAGTAATTGAGCTTTTTGTTTAAATTCATGAGTTCTGTTTTCACCAAAATTTCTTATTCCGAAATCAAAAGCTTCTTTAATTGCTTCAACGGGTTTTAGTTTTGAAACAGCTACCAACGTAATTTCGTCTGATTTTCTGCCGATACTTGAGGCTTTTTGTTCAATTTTGGTTATAATATTTTTTATATTTTCTTCAATCATACTTTTTGAATTATGAAGTGAGAATGTATTCATATTAGATATGAAAATCAATAAAAAACTACTTATGCAAAAAGGGGCAATTTAGCCCCTTTTAATTTTATTATTTATAGAAAAACAATTTACTAACTGCAACCGGTTGTTGCACCGCATGTTTCGCATTTTAAGCAAGTTCCGTTTCTTACCATGGTTAAACTTTGACATTCGGGGCAAACATCACCGGTATAACCTCTAACTCGTGCATCTTGAATTTTTTTGGACATGATGGCAACTTGTCTTTTTACTTTTGCTTCTTTTTGATTTCCGTTTGTACTGGGTAAATGCGTTTGTTTATCGAGGTTTATTACTCTTTCGCTAACTAATTCTTCACTTTCAAAATCCGGTTCTACTTTTGTTTTAGCAGAGGGAGTATTTTTTTCCAGTTCTTCTTCTTTTACATGAGATAAATCGTTTCTACCCAAGTACGATACTGCTAATTCTCTGAAGATGTAATCTATAATTGAAGTGGCCATTTTTATTCTTTTATTGCCTGTAACAATTCCACTGGGTTCAAATTTAGTAAATACAAAAGCATCAACAAATTCTTCCAATGGAACACCATGTTGCAAACCTAAGGAAATAGCGATTGCAAAATTGTTAAGCAAACTTCTTACGGCGGCACCTTCTCTGTGCATATCAAGGAATATTTCGCCCAACTGTCCGTTTTCATATTCGCCGGTTCTTATATAAACTGTTTGTCCGCCAATTTTAGCTTTTTGTGTATAGCCGGCTCTTCTATCAGGCAATCTTCTTCTTTTAGCAATGTATCTGTGAATAATACGTTCGGCAACTTTTACAATTTCGCTTTTTTCTTTTTCCTCTTCAGGTTCATCCAAGTCTTCCGCAAATAATGTATTTAACGGTTGCGATAGTTTTGAAGCGTCGCGATATAGGGTATTGGCTTTTAATCCTAATTTCCAAGATTTCATAAAAGCATCTTTTATTGCATCAATATCGGCTTCGTGTGGTAAATTTACTGTTTTGGAAATAGCTCCGGAAATAAAAGGTTGAGCTGCTGCCATTAGATTAATGTGTCCATCAGCCTTTATAAATCTGGTTCCTTTTTTCCCGTTTTTATTTGCCGTATCAAAAACCGCATAATGTTCGGGTTTTAGGAAAGGAGCTCCTTCAACCGTCATGGTTCCGCAAACATAATCGTTAGCGCCGGAAATTTCTTCTTTAGTAAAACCTATTTGTTCTAAGATATTAAGATCAAAATCTTCAAGTTGTTCATCGGTTAAACCTAAAACATTTTTACAAAAATCAATACCAATTGTATGTACATTAAAAACCATAGATAAATCAAATATGGAAGGAAGCATGGATTCAATTTTAAATAGAATTTCATCGGTAAATCCTTTTGCTTTAAGTGATTCTTTATTTATGTGCGGACAACCTTCCAATGTTGCGGTACCTTTTAGATATTTAACGATTTCCGTAATTTGTTCTTGGTTGTAACCTAAGTTTTTTAGTGCCGGTGGAATTGATTGGTTGATAATTTTGAAATAACCTCCTCCGGCTAATTTTTTAAATTTAACCAATGCGTAATCTGGTTCTATTCCTGTTGTATCGCAATCCATTACAAGTCCTATTGTACCGGTTGGGGCAATAGCAGTAACTTGAGCGTTTCTTAAACCGTATTTTTTAGAATATTCCACAGCAAGTTTGGCATCGTGCTGTGCGGCTTTAAGTAAATCGGATGGGCAATATTTAGCATCGATTCCTTGCGGGAAAATTGTTAGGTTTTCATATTCTTCATCCGGAACGTTGAATGCCGCTCTTTTATGATTTCTGATAACTCTAAGTATTATTTCTTTGTTAGCTTCATATCTTGGAAAAGGTCCGAATTCTTTTGCCATTTCCGCCGAAGTTGTATAGGCTTTCAAATGCATTATTGCCGTAATTGCCCCTGTAATTGCTTGGGCTTCTTTACTGTCGTAGGGAATTCCTTGTCTCATAAGTAAAGAACCGATATTTGCGTAACCTAATCCAAGTGTTCTGTAATTGTAACTGTTTTGAGCAACTTCTTTGCTTGGAAATTGTGCCATTAAAACACTTATTTCCAAAACAATTGTCCAAAGTTTTGTTGCATGTCTGAATTCTTTAATCTTAAATGTTGCTTTTTCTTCGTCGTAAAATTTAACTAAGTTAATAGAAGCCAAATTGCAAGCCGTATCATCTAAGAACATATATTCGCTACAAGGGTTAGAGCCTTTGATAGGTCCGTCGTTAGCACAAGTGTGCCATTCGTTTATAGTTGTATCGAATTGCAAACCCGGATCTGCCGAAGCCCATGCGGCATAACCGATTTGTTCCCATAAATCTCTGGCTTTAATTGTTTTATAAGCTTCCGGAATTCGATTTTCTTTTTTTGCTTTTTCCAGTTCAACTCTCCAATACAAATTCCAATCGGCATCATCCGTAACAGCTTGCATAAAACTATTTGTTACTCTAACCGAATTATTTGAATTTTGTCCCGAAACAGTTGCATAGGCTTCAGAATTCCAATCGGTATTATACTCGGGAAATTCAATTGAAGTAAAACCTAATTTGGCAAGATGAATAACACGTTCTATATAATTGTAAGGTATTGCAGCTTTTAAGGCTTCTTTTACGGCGGATTTTAATTTTTTGTTACTATTTTTATTAAATCTATCATTTTCGGGATGTTCAGCATAACAAGCTTTAATGATATTGTTTAAATGTAAATTTAGTAATTTGGAACCTGTTACTAATGCCGCAACTTTTTGTTCTTCAACCACTTTCCAATTAATAAATTCTTCAATATCCGGATGATCAATGTCCAAAGTAACCATTTTTGCGGCACGTCTTGTTGTTCCGCCGGATTTTATGGCACCGGCAGCTTTATCGCCGATTTTTAGGAAAGACATTAGCCCGGAAGATTTTCCGCCACCGCTTAGCGGTTCGTCTTTTCCTCTTACGTTAGAAAAATTTGTTCCGGTTCCGGAACCGTATTTGAACAATCTTGCTTCACGTGTCCATAAATCCATTATTCCGCCTTCGTTAACCAAATCGTCTTTAATAGATTGAATAAAGCATGCATGTGGTTGAGGATGAGTATAAGCATCTTTCGATTCGGTTAATACTCCGGTTTTATAATCAACATAATAATGTCCTTGTGAAGGTCCGTTTATTCCATAAGCCCAATTTAAGCCCGTATTAAACCATTGCGGACTATTTGGAGCTGCCATTTGATTTGCCAGCATATAAACTAATTCATCGTAAAATGCTTTGGCATCTTCTTCCGTATCAAAATAATTAGCTTTCCACCCCCAATAAGTCCAAGTTCCGGCTAATCTGTTAAATACTTGTCTTGAATCGGTTTCACTTCCGTATCTTTCATTTTCTTTTAATTCGCTTAATAACTCTTCATCGGCAGTAGATGGTTGTAACCATTTTGGTATTCCTTTTTCTTTCTGTTTTTTCAAAAGTTTGGGAACACCGGCTTTTCTAAAATACTTTTGTGTAATAATATCCGTTGCTACTTGCGACCACGATTTTGGAACGTTTACATCTTCCATTTTGAAAACAGTTGTTCCATCGGGATTTTTAATTTCCGATGTTCGTTTTACAAATTCAATACCATCAAGCGGGTCTTTTCCTACCGAAGTAAAGAGACGAGTTATCTTCATATAAACCTCAAAATTTTAAGGTGAATCAAAATATTAATTGCATGTGGTGTGATAACCAATATTGATTTTCCCCCAATATCGATCGTTCCCCAAAATAGCTGCTGATAGCGGTATAAAAACTATTAAGAACGGGCTTCTAAAATAAATCAATTGGTTAAGAATTCCAAATAAAAAATTAAAAAAATAACACAAATCCTTAATGAATTTTGCATTATTTTAGGTATGCTAAAATAAAAAAAATTTTTTTTCTTACAACGTTGATTTTAAACTCTTTTTTTGTATTTAAAGAAATAAAAATTATTTAAGGATTAAATATATGAAATTTGAACGAAATGCCGGTATTTTGTTGCATCCTACATCTTTACCGGGTAAGTATGGAATTGGAACAATCGGGAAAGAAGCTTTTAATTTTATAGATTTTTTAGCTCATAGCGGGCAAAAACTTTGGCAAATTTTTCCTTTAGGACCCACCGGTTACGGAGATTCTCCTTATCAGTCTTTTTCAGCTTTTGCAGGTAACCATTTATTAATAGATTTTGAACTTTTAATTGAAGATGGTATTCTATCTTCCGTAGATTTAGATACATTCCCTGAATTTGATAAACATCAAATTAATTTCGGGGAATTAATAAAAGTAAAGAATACATTGCTTTATAAAGCA
>JALSTL010000018.1 GCA_026983755.1 Melioribacteraceae bacterium
ATGCTTTCCTATAGTAACATCGCCTATTATTTTTACTCCGGAAGCAAGAAAAACCGTTGGGTCTATTTGAGGAAATAAATCTTTGTACGGGAATAGTTTGTTCTCTTTTATTTTTTCTAAATTTTGTAAGTTCATAGTTACTATATTTAATAATATTAATTTGGTGCAGGCAAAAAAAACACAGACTTAAAGTCTGTGTTACAATATTAGTTTATTTTTTGCAATTCGGCAATGTTATTTATTTGCAACAGTTCTTTGGCTTTTAAGAATTGTTCGTCATCTTCCAATAAAACGTAATACCATCCGTTTTCTTTCCAAAATTCTTTTGCAACATTCGCTTTTAATCTGTCCTTTATATAATACTTGTCTTTTTCAAAATCACTTTTAACAAATTTAACTCCGTTTTTTTCTGCAAATTTTACAAAAGCAGTAAGTTCGGAATCATTAAAATAAAAATGTTTTTTGAAATATTTTAAATTGTTGGTATAAATTTCCCGTATTTTATTTTTGTTTTTGTCCAAATATTTTCTAACAAAATGATAAAAAATATTTTTACCACGAAGCGCCAAAGTATAATCGGAAAGTTCTTTATTGCTTATAATATAATCGGGTGTAATACCACCTCCGCCGTAAACGGTTTTACCGCTTCTTGTATGGAAAACTTGACGTAAAGAATCTTTTTCTTCGAGATGATTAAAATTATTCCCTTGTTTTTCATGTCTATGTTTTACTTCGGCAAAATAAGATTCTTTATCATTAAAATGTCTTTGAATTTGTCTTCCCAAAGGTGTGTAATATTTACCGATGGTAATACGAACGGCCGAATTATCCGGTAAGGTAAAAGGTCTTTGCACCAATCCTTTACCGAAAGTGGTTTCACCTACAACGATACCTCTATCCCAATCTTGAATTGCACCGGTAACAATTTCACTGGCCGAAGCACTGCCTCCGTTTACTAAAACCACCATTGGCAATTTTTCGTAAGGATAATCTCTGGAAGCAATATAACTATCTTCCAAAACTCCGTTTTTACCTTTGGTATAAACAATCATTTTCGAGCTGTCAATAAATAAATCGGCTATTTGATAAGCTTGTTCCAAATAACCGCCGGGGTTGTTTCTTAAATCCAGAATTAATCTTTTCATTCCCAATTTGTGTAATCCATACAATGCATTTTGCATTTCCCTAGTAGAGGTTTCGTTGAATTGTGATAAAGCAATATAGCCTATACTATCTGAAATTAGAATGGCGGATTTAACACTTCGTAAAGCCACAACATCGCGAATAACGGAAAACGTAAGTAATTTTTTACCTATTGGTCTGAATACTCTTAAATTAACTCTTGTTCCTCTTTGCCCTCTTAACAATTTAATTGCTTGCTTATTAGTTATACCAATGCAACTTTTGTTATTTATTTCAATAATTCTATCACCCGAAGCAATACCAACCATTTCGCTAGGTCCTCCGGTTATAGGAGATACAACCGTAATGGTATCGTTTATAATTTGAAATTCCATTCCTATTCCGTCATATTCACCTTTGAATTCTTCTTCGATAGCTTTTTCTTGTACCGGCGGAATGTAAACGGAATGAGGGTCTAATTTACTAAGCATTCCGTTTAATGCATCACCTACTAATTTTTCGGGATCAACATCTCTATAGTAATTTTCTTCTGTTAGTTTTAGAACTTGTTCAAATTTTTTTGTTTCTTTATTTAAATTTTGATTATTAAAAAACTCATGAAACTGTGAACCGATAATTATACCAACAAGTAAAAATATTATTAGTGTAAATACCGAAATGGTATATTTACCCATATAATTTACCTCTAAAATTTTAGTTTTAGAGCTAAATTAATGAACAACCTTTCGTTAAATTGTGATGTAGATAATAATTTATTTGTATAATTCGCATTTAAAGACAAAATTATGTTTTTTTTCGGTTCATAGTCGGTAAAAAACGATATGATTCGGGTAGTTTCTTTTATTCCTTCCAAAAAGTGAATTTTTTCCGAGTCTCCCAATCTATGACCATCGGAAATATTTCCGCCGTAATTTTTTATTAAATTACCGTTTGCGTTATATAAATTGCCTGCGTGCTTTGAATAGATGAATTTCAAATTCATATTTATTCTGTAATAAGGTCGGTAATAAATATTAAAAATAACATTGCTACTATTTGGTGGTAGCGTTGCACCCAAAGAATAGTTTAAGCTTGTAAAATTGTTTGATGCAATTCTATGGGTAAAAACATAAGGTTCAATTCTTATATATTGCAATTCAAAATCCAAAGGCAAATATTTATATAGAAGATTGGAATATATGCCAACATTCCACAAAGTTTTATTACCGTACCAGCCGGTTCCTATTTTGCCGAAATCAAGATCATCCAACAATAAAGTTGCGTAAAGTTTCAAACGTGGAAAAGAGTTGTTTTGAAAATCCAAAAACATCATACTGTTATCTCTATCTTGATTTAAATGTTCGGCGGATTTATAAAAATTAAAAGGATTCAAATAAGAAAAATCCATATTACGATTTGCATATATTAACATTTCTCCCAAACCGAACACAAAATTTTTAAATGGTGAAATTTGCAAACGATGGTAAACGAAATATTTGTCGAATACTTCAGTATAATTTTTCAGCGAATTATCGAATTTATGAAACTTTAATCCCAAAAGTTTACCGTGCATAAAGGTAAATTGAAGCGATTCATATTCCAAATTCAACGCTAAATAATCCATACGCGGAGCATTATTGCTTAAAAATATTTTATGTGCTCCGTAACCGATTATATTTCTATCGTTTCCGATTTTTATTTTGGCATAATCGTAATCAAGCGTAAAAAAAGCTTCGGTTTCATCAAAAAAATTATCGCCAATTTTAGAACCGGTTTCATTATTTATTTTGTAATTGTATTTCAAAGAATGAAACTTTGTAATCAAGTTTTTATTACCGCCGAAAGATCCGTTGGTAACTTTTGCATAAAAACCTATTTTATTGAATAAAGAACCTCTAATTTCTCCGCCAAATTTATATAAAAAGGAATTTCTATTTTCATTGGAATTATATTCGTTCAAAGAATTAAACCCTAATAAAGCATTTATATAAATATTGGTTTTATTGGTATCGGAAAAATAATACAGATATTTTTCTTTATCGGATAAAATATACTTCGGATTTTTTTTGCAAAAAAGAGAGAGAGAATTTTTGTTGGAGCCGAATAAATCATATTCGAATTCGCTTACGAAATCATTTAATTTCAGTTTATCGATTTTATCCAATTCATTTATTCGGGAGATAATTTCGAAAAGATAATTTGCTATTTGCTTTCTAGTTTTCGGAATTTCAAAAGAGTTGTAATCTTCAATAATATCAAGGGTTTGCATACGATTTAGGAATAAATAAATTTCATCATCAGCGGGCACATAACCGATTTGAGCGAATAAATTATTAACCGAATACAAAAACATTAAAGAAACAATAAAATATTTCAATTTGATATCGGAAAACATTTTATCTTACTTGCTCCCATTTTTTTGATTTCGATTTATTTTTAAACATAATATATAAACTATTGACAAGCCATGTAAATAATATTTTCAGATGTCCGTTTTTTCTGTATCTCCTAGGAGATTCGAAAACGACTATTTTTCTATCAAAAAGAATTTTTCCTTTTTTTCTAATACGTCTGAATAAATCGAAATCTTCGCCTGCGGCAAGTTTTTCGTTATATCCTTGTACCTCGTTAAAAATATTTCGTTTAATAATTTGACATTCACCGCGTCCCATACCCAAACCGATTAAATTCAGTAAATGAAAATAGTAATTATAAAAAGCAGTAAATAATTTATCGGTAATTGTTTCTTCTTCGGGAAAAACTTTAACGCAACAAGTCATTGCCAAATAATTGCCGTTAACAAAACGATTTTTAATTTCTTCAAAAAAAAGTTCTGTGTTTTCAATTTTAACATCACCGTTTAAGAAAATAAGAATATTACCTTTGGAGGATTGTGCACCTAAATTTCTGCCCATGGCAATATTTTGTGAATTGTTTTTTTGTTTTTCAATTATTACATCGGCATATTTTTTAGCAATATCAATAGTTAAATCCGTACTGCCTCCGTCGGAAATTATCAGTTCGTATTTATACTTATCTTTATTAAAGTTTAAACTATTTAAAAGTTGAGGTAATAATTTTTCTTCGTTAAGTGTGGGAATAATAATGCTGTACATAATTACAAAACCTTAATAAACAAATACAAACGCCGCCGATGTTGGAGATATTCTAACACCCGGCAACGGGAAATGAATATAATTCAATGTATTTTTAATAAATTGCCAAAACTTACCATGTAAAGGAATAGTTTCGGCATCAAAATCAAGAGCAATAAAAACTTCTCGCTCACCTCCTCCAAATCCGTTCCAATTTTTTAAGCCCATACCAACCGAAAGCATAAGAAACGAAGGCCAATATTTGGCAATTTTTTTTGGCAACAATTCTTTCATTCTGAACGCAAGCCAGTATTTTTGACCTGCATAATCATCAGTAATATTATTTGCAATGTGTAGTCTGTTTTTATCACCCGGTTTTGGCGGATTTAGTAAATCTTGCGACGGATAATAACTAACTCTGGGTTGAATGTGCTTAAGCAACGGGAAATAATATTGTCCTAAAGAATAAGATGCACCTAATAAATCCGCTCCGGCATCACCGGGACTAAAACCCCACTGCGGTCCGAAACCGTCTTCAATTTCAACAAAAAGCTCAAAAGCAAATGCTCCTATTGCAGCGTATATTGCAGAATTTTCCAAATCAATATTTGCCGCTTCAAGCGATGCGGATAAACCGTGTGCAATTAGATTTGTTCCGTAAAAATGTCCGGCTTTATCTAACCACAATGCATATTTCCAATCATTCATGATTTTAAATGTTGAGCTTTGATTTTGCCACCAGGTATTTGCCTGATAAATATGAACAGCAATGCCGGTAGCAGCTACTAAAGCGGAAACACCGTACAACATAGGATAATTTATTTCGGATTTCAACGGGTTAGAATTATGTAAGTCTTTGCTAATATTTGCTAATTGCGATATAGGTATTACTACCGAATCTTTACAGGCTGTTATATTTTGAGGAATTATTTTTTGTGTAAAAAATATAGAGATAAAAAATAGT
>JALSTL010000019.1 GCA_026983755.1 Melioribacteraceae bacterium
TTAAGAGCACATTGGTATGATGTAAGTTCAAAATCTTTACCGGTACTTTCTATATAAACGGCAATTTGATTTGAGGTTTCACTAACCTTTGTTACACTCATTTTGTATAACGGCGAGGCTATTGAAAGATTTAATGTTAAAAAGTTAATTATTGTAAAACTAAAAATTAAAAAAAAATTTTTTAGTTTTTTATTTTTCAAAAAATTTGTAATTTGTGTTTGCATTACAAATACTCCCATTCCTTTTGTTAATGCATTTAAGGGCTAACAAGTTGCCGCTTGTTAGTCCTTTTTAATTATTATATGTTTGTAAAAATCTTTTTGACTCCGTTTATAATTTGTAAAGCCTTTTTGCTATTTCAATATTGGTGCCATTGTGATTAAAAACACATTTATTGTGATTTTGTGATATAAATCAATATGCTTGTTTTTTGTGTCTCATTTTGGCTATCTTCGTTTGGAACAAAAACGGGAAGGATTTATTAAATTGGTACAAACCCTTTTTTGTGATAGGACAAGATTAAATATGGAAAAACGGTATAAAAAAAGTAATATAAGATTTACTTCTGCAGAAAGGGTTAGGGAAAAGTTATTATTGGATTTTAATTTATTTACAGATTTTATACAATAAAAAAAGCCGAACATCCGTCCGGCTTTAATAATGATTAAATGAGAATATTAAATTTATTTTTCTATTTCATTAAAATCATTTTCTTTGTGTTTGTAAAGTTCTTGCCATTTATACCTTTGGCCGAAATAGTATAAATATAAATTCCGCTGGTTAAATTTTCCGCATTGAAAGAAATTGAGTGATTACCTGCGGCAAGTTCTTTGTTCAATATTGTTAAAACTTCTTGTCCTAATAAGTTAAATATTTTCAAAGTTACTTGAGCTTTTTCCGGTAATCCGAAACTTATTTTTGTTGTCGGATTAAACGGGTTAGGATAGTTTTGAGCCAAACTGTATTTTTTGGGAATAACATTTTCTGTTTCAATTCCCGTTAAAACTTCAACTCTTATTTCATTACTGAATTCGGAAACAGTATCAACCTTATAAGCATAAACACGGTAATTGTAAACGGTAGAATCGTTAACGGTTTCATCCATAAAAGATGTTGCATTTGTATTAACTGTATCAACACTTTCAAAAACATCTCCCACTTTATTGCCGCGTCTTTCAATAACAAATCCCAATTCATTATCGGAGTTATCTACCCAAGTTAATTGAGGATAACCTGCCGTGGGGTGTATTGTATAAGTTAAATTGGAAGGGGCGCTAACGGGTATAATTTTTGTTCGAACGTCCAAAGTGTTAGAATAATCTGATTCTCCGTTAATGTTGAATGCTTTTACTCTGTAAGTATAAAGTTTGTTGTTGGTAAAAGTTGAATCTACAAAACTTGTTTCGTCTGCCAATACGGTATCCAAAACCGTATAAGATACCGGCGAACCTTCGCCCCGTTCAATAATATAACCGCTTTCTTTATTTGCATTATCGTCCCAAGCCAAAGTAACTTTATATAATTCATTTGATACAAGCGATAAATTGGTAGGTGCGGCAATTATACCTATAGGTCCGTATAGATAGTTTCTTGCAACTTCAGCTTGAGTAAGTGCTCTATCGAAAACAGCCAGAAGGTTAATTGTTCCTTCCCAGTGCAAATCTATTCCACCCAATTCATTTCCAATGGCAAAAAAGCTGGATTCCCAATTGGATAAATCTCCACTAACAACACCTGTTTTTTTAATGGAATTATTTACATAAAAAACAACATTGCCGTCACTATCACGTGTATAAACAACATGGTCGAAATCGTCTGTTGAAACGGAATTTGGGGAGGTGGATAATGAGGGTAATCCGTTGTCGGACGTTGAAGTTGTTCTTAAACGTACCTCAAAACTATCGGCATCTTGACTTAAAGAAAAATCTCTGCTATTTTCATCTGCGGAAAGTGTAAAAATTCTTGCCGGTCCGGTTTGGGTTTTATTTGCCGCTTTTACCCAAGCTTCTATTGTAACTTCTTGTGTATTCTTACAAGCATCTATAACTTTTGTAGCGGGATTGGTTGATATTATTGAAGAATTGGAATTAATCATTAATCCGTCTTTAACCCATTCAACAGCTCCGGGTGTATATATAGTAAAGTTTAGAGCATTACCTACATTGGAATTGTCATATATTTTATTTCCGCTACCTTCTCGAAATTTGTAAAGTACTTTTTGTCCCGCGGTTATTCTTTGGTTTCCCGAAGCTACATAAAGAGTTGCAGAGTAGCTTTCCGTAGAACCGGCAGACGATGTGGCTACGCATGTAATTGTTGAACCGTTATCTAAAAAACTACTTTGTAAGGAGAGTGTTTTACTTGTTGCTCCGGCTATGTCTTCACCGTCCTTTTTCCATTGATATGTTACAGGATATATGCTTACGGCAAAAGCATTAAAGGTTGCTGTTTGTCCCTCAAACACATATTGGTCCGTTGGGTTAACTGCAAAAAAAGGAACATCGTCGCTGGCAACTCCTTCATTATAATTTTGTACAACTTCACTATCGGATAATGCTCTGTCGTATAAGGCAACCATATAATAGGTGCCTTCCCAATAATAATCGCTGCTGCTTTCATTTCCTAAAAATATAGAATATGTATTATCCCATGTTGAAAAATCACCATTAATTGTATCTGTTAAAACCAAATTACCGTTTCTAAATGTTTTTATTGTGCCGTCTGCTTTTCTGGTAAAAACAAGGTGAGTCAATTCAGCGGAAATAGTATCAAAAGTTGTTACTTTACCTTCTAAACTCGTTTCATTTGTTCTTAATATATAATAATTATTTGCTTTGTATTGAACTATTCCGAAATCTCTTTTATGTAAATCGTCTTTTGATAATGTAAAAATTCTAGTGTGCAATTTTCTTGTGGTTATGTCTGTAGGTAATAGCCACGTTTCGAATGTAAGTTCATTTGAATTTTTACAAGCATCAATTAATTTGCTGGCTACATTGTTGGATTTAATTCTGGCATTACCGTGAATATTCAAACCGTAAGCTGTCCAACTAACTAAATCCGTATTGTCAATATTCAAATTTAACGGGGTACCCGGTGAAGCATCGTTAATGGTTGTTCCGCTTCCTTCATCAAAATTGTAAAGTACTTTTAAACCGTTTGTTACTCTTTGAGCCAATGTAAAATTAGTTATAACCAGAAAAATAAAAATTACCGGTATTAAGATTTTTTTCATTTTTTCTCTCCTAAAGAAATTATTAAAAAATAAATTGCATAATTAGTTATTTAAATAAGAAGAATGGTTTATTAAAAATAAAGTGTAAAATTCAATTAGTTTGCATATTATCGTTAAGTTAGGATTTTTATTAAATATTTTTCTAAGATAATTAGTTGTTCTTTTATCAAATATTTAAATATACAAATTTTAAAACTGGAATATATACAAATATAACATATTAAAAAATAATAGGTTAATACATTTATCTATTAATTAAGTTTAGATATGGTGCCATTTATATCTTACAGCGATATTTATTTTAATACAAAATAATTAGTTATTGTACAATTGATTTAACATTTAAGTTTTTATTTATTTTAGAATAATCAAGAATATTAACAATTCCGTTTAAATCAATATCACCGTTTTCATATCCGGTTGAAAAAATATTATTTTTAACAATCGTATAATCGGTATCGTTTATTTTTTTATCTTCATTTCCGTCACCGGCTATCATGGCATACTTCCCGTTGAGTAATTTTACCATTTGGTTTTTTCCGTATGCTTTGCTTAATGCCGTTGTAAAATCGTAATTGATTACCGAATTTTTGATTTCAATTTTATTTGCACTCATTACGGGTAAATGATTTCTGTGATAAATTACCAAATAATATTTCCCATCCGGAATTTTTTGATTGGAGAAATCGTTTGAAGCATCAGAATTAAATAAATATCCGTCGTTATTCAACAATGCCGCAAATCTTTTGGATACGTTTTTTAAACCGGAGCGCAATTCCACCAAAACCCAATCTACAATGGTATTAGGGAAGATTTTGACTTTTTGAAAATCTGTAAATTTATATATGTTATTATTGAAAGGTTGAGAATAAGGTAAATAACCGTTGTTAACAAGAATTGATTTCATTTGTTTATTTTCAAATGCTCCTTCAAGAAACACTTTTATTTTTGAACGTTTATTTACAAAACTTTTTTTATTGGTTGTAACAATTAATTCGGCGGGTTGAGAATTAACCCAGTAATTTTTATGATCTTTTGGGTTGTAAACTTCACAAAGATATTTGGTTTTGTTATCCGAGCTTTCTATATTTTTTATTGTTAATGTGTTGGTTGTTGCACCGGAATATTTATTACCATCAATAATTTTACTTTCTTTTACGCTAACGAATGGACTTTTCCACCATTGATAAGAAATAGGGTCTTTACATTCTGCTTTTACGGTTAATTTTATACTTTTACCTAAATCGCTACTTTGGTTAATAGGTTGTTGGGTAATTGTTGGAAGAGTAGGTAATTCGGGAGTTTTTTCCGAGGAAGATTCCCCAATTCCACATGCCCCTATATCTGTTGTTTCTCTTATTTGACCCAAAATATCAATAGAAGTAGAAACTCCAGTTGGATCATTCAGATAATCCGTTCCGTTATTAATAGCTTTAGATTTAGAACTTAATCTGAAATCCGGTATATAAGTACCTTTGGGTCCAATTAGTTTTACAAATATCTTTTTGTTACGGTTCTTAAAATTTGGATTAGTATTATATATTTCACCTACTGGTAGTATGTCTTTTATTTTAAACCAAACAGCTTTATTATCAGATTTACCTTGGTCACCCCCAATAGCATAGCCGGACTTATTGGTATAAAGATTATTTCTGATTGTGCACTTTTTAGAACCAACAGTTATAGCACGTCTATTATTTGTATTTGCATAATCAATAATATTATTCATAATAAAATTAGGTGAACCACAATCACTGGAAATATGAATAGCTCCCTCATAAAACGTGGGGTATTCGCTATCCTTATAATTATTGAGGCCAACATCTATTAAAGTATTATTTAAAAAATATGACGGAAAATTATTTTTAAAAGGAGCTAATTTACCACTTGGACCCCCGATACGATTCCAAGAGCGTTCAAAAATATCATGAGTAATATTATAAAA
>JALSTL010000020.1 GCA_026983755.1 Melioribacteraceae bacterium
TACGTGAAAAAAAGTTTTCCCATTCGTCAATAAATGAAACCGCAAAAGAGCTTGGCGATTTAAGCAGAACAATTATTTCCGAAAATTTCAGAGGAATATTTTTTAGATATTATTGCGAAAACAATTTCGATTTGGAAAAAGCTGTAGAGCTTATTGCCGGTACAGATGAAAATTCAGTAAAAGGTAAAGTAAGAGCTAAAGGATTAACATACTTAAAAAATATTGAGAAAGACTTAAAACATCACAAAGGCAAAACATTTAAAGAAATTAAAAACTTGTTTGTTTCCAAATATAAAAACCTACCGCAAAAGTATCATCTCTATCTTGATAAAATAATTCAAAAAGAATTGATAGATAAATGAAATAACCAAACTTGGTTTTAACACACATAAAATTATCATAAGCATTATACAACTTAAATCTGAATTTAATATTAACTTAAATATTCAATCAACTATTCCTTTACAATCAACCGCATATTTTTGCCTGTGCTTTTCTTTAGCAGGCAAACCGTAAAAAACATCAGGCAAATATTTGAATTTGCATAAAACACCTAACTACTTGTAAAACAATAGATTACACATCTCCGTAGGTTTTGGCACGCTTGATGCAATACGATTTGCACAATGTTGTCGAATAATTTTCAAAAAAAACAAAAAGGAGAGAAAAATGAAATACTTAAAATCACTTACGAATATTTTATTAACCGTTTCATTATTGTTAATAAGTGCGGTAGCTTGTACCGAAGAAAATTCATTAGCATTACCCGAAGAACAAGTAACAACCGAACAAGCTGCTTTAGAAAAAATTGTTGATGAAGATGAAGCTATTAAATCTTTTGAACCGAATTATAATGAAGATCAAGCAATGAGTTTTGTACTCGGGAAAACCGCTTCGGAAATATTTCCGGTAAGAGTAGTCCAAAAAATGCGATTGGTTGAAAAAAATCTGAATGTAGTATTTGAGGGAGATACTGCTTACGGTACTTTAACCAAAACATTTGAAGGTGTACTTTTTATTGTAGCATCAACAGATTCTTTAACCGGAAGTTTGGATAGTACCGCATTAAATGTTTATAAAAAATCTTTTACTACAACAATAACCAGAAAAATTATTTTTGTTAAAAAAGACAATTCAAAAAATCCCATGAAGAATTGGAGAATTAGTGCGGTTTCTTTAGCCGAAGGCGGAACGCCAACGGAAAACATTGCAATAAAAAGCATGACAATATTTTTGCCAAACGGAGAGAGCATAAATATTAAAAATCCGAACGAATATTTTTTATCACGTGGTCCAAATTTAAGAAGAAGTATTCCCATACTTTCTAAATTTCAAAGAGTAACTGTTCAAGTTGAATTACAAAGTGTTTATCCGGATAAAGATTTTGTAACTTTAACTTACGGTGCTTTAAGAAGTAATAAAATGAAAAGAGCTAAAAAAAGATTTACCCTAAAAAGAGAAGAATTTGATGGAACTTATTATATTAGATTATACGAAGCAGAATGGAGAATACATCAAGCAAGAGGATTTCGCCATGCGGTTGTTAATGCATATCCTTATCAAGTTATAAAAGATAGTGAAGCTCCGGTAGAATCAAATTCATGGGGAATGCCTTACGTTGTAAAATAAAAAATATAAATTACAGTGCTTGTTTTTAAGAAGCAAACCTCCAAGGTTTTTAATTTTACCGAACAGATACAGTACTCGGTTTCTGAAAATTTATACTAAATCTATTTATTTGATAAAAACTTTGGAGGTTGCCAATAATTGAAATGATGTTTGGCGGATATTTAAACTCTCAACTTAAATACATTTATTAAAACCGAAAACTTTACAAAGTTGTAAAAATACTTTAAAATTATTTTTTTGAGAATTGTTTAAAATAGAAACCGTTTTAACTTGAATTTTTTTATTTTGCCTTATATTATATATTGTAAAAATGAATAAGTTAATTAAAAATATTGTAATACTTGTTATTATAGTTGTTATTACCGGATGTGACGATCCGGCTCCTATAGAATTGGTTAATAATGGTAAAGAAGTAAATATTGATATTATTAATCCCGAGCCGAATTCTTTTGTACTTACGGGATATGATTCTACCGGAATTACAAATCCGATACCTGTAAAAAAATCCGTAATAAGTTTAAGCGGAATTAAAAATACAATTGCAGGAAAAACATTTTATAAAGGTTATGGCGAAGCTGTATTTTTTGATACAACACAACCCGTTTTTCTTAGAGGGGAAAAACTCAGATTAATCGGTTATAAAACGTTAAAATTCGGTAAAGTAAAATTTGGAAACGATACATCTAAAATTGTTCCTTTTCGTTTGAAATACAGAGAAAATTTTGTAATTAAAGATACTGTAATAGGAATAAAATACGTAATAAAGTACGGACCGTCAATTATTCCGACCATAAACAAATTACCATACGGAAAAAACATCAAAGTTAAATTCAGAAATAAATACAACAAGTTAACCGAATTAACCGTAAAGCTTCCTTCCGAAATTATTGGAAGAATAAAAATATCCGGCAGTAAAAAAAAGGGTAATTTGAAAATTAACCTTAATTGGAATAAAAGTAGTTTAGGTAAAGACGAAATTATTGTTGGTGGTATTCTTAAAAACGGAAAAGGTTTAATTCCTTTATTTCGAATTAAAAATTTCCGCGAAAATAATTTTATAATTCCGAATTCATTTATTAAAAAAATTCTTGAAAAAGACTACGATGCCATAGTTTTTTCCTTTATAAGAAAATTAAGAAAATCAAATTCTACAAGTAGATTAGGTGATATCTATTTTGCTTCTCAAAGTATTCACAACATTTGGATTGTTTTTTAAAAGAAATAGTAAACTGTTTCTTATAGGAATAATAATGTTAAGCATTAAACAAATATATGCACAACAATCTTTGGATTCGTTTGGCAGTATTGGAAACATTAAAAATATAAGTTTTAATTTAAATAATTTGGAATCCAATATTTCAAATTATAATAATAATAAAGATTGGGAATTTATCATTTCCACAAAAAGCATATTCGGAAAAAAGCAAAATATGAACTTAAAAACATTTGCATTGGGTAAAAAAATAGATAAACATTATTTATATATTCGTTACTCACCGGGAATATCACAAAATTTTATTTTTAATTCCAGAGCGGAATTCATAATTGGAGATACTATCCAAACTTATAAAACAAAACTTTCATATTCGGAAAAATACGGTTTCGGATATTCTTATAATTTTAACAATAGATTTACAGCGGGTTTTACGTTAAGATATTTCCGGCAAAATTTTAAAGAAGAATATCCTACATATTTCAGCAATACCGATTCGAATAAAACAATAATACAAATTCAAGAAGAAGAACTTGAAAAAAATTTTTGGCGCGGTGATATTGGGATAATGTACAAACCTTTTACCAAGCTTCAATTATCACTCTCTTCGTTAAATTTATTTATTCTTAAAGAATATAAAATGGATGAAGAAAATAGTGAGTTTGAAATAAAGACAAATAACTTTAATATAAAGCAGAATAAAGGTATCTTACTTGGTATTAAATATTTTCCCCACCCTCGTTTAACTTTGGATTTTAGATATGAATCAACCGGTTCTTTTTTGGCCGGATTTAATTATGTGTTAGATTTTTACAACGGAATTATTAGTGCCGGATTAACGGCTTTTCACGATAAGTTCCAACGTCCGTTTCTTGCCGGTTTTCAGCCCGCTATAAATTACTCAACGGATTTATTCAGTATTACTCTTTCGTTTATCAAGTATTCCGAAAACAGAAAAACAATTAAAACATTAAATGATTTCAGAACATTCGGAATTGCAAGTATTCAAAATAATTATTTTAACAGAGATAATTTAAATCTTACTTTTAATTTTGCTTTAAGTTTTAAGAACGAAGCTATGGTTAAAATTATTGATGTGAAAATAAAAGATGAAATTTATCCTACCGAAAGTGATAATTATATTAACAAACCGTTTGCAGTAGGTGAAATTGTTAACTTAACCAATAAAAAAATATCTGTTAAACCCGCCAGTTATATAGAAGAAATTAACACCGAAAAAGTTTATTCGCCAATTATAACAATATTGCCACACGATACTGTAAAAGTTCCTTTTTTTACAATTATAGCGGACGAAAAAAATAATATCGAAAAACGTAAAATTGCTCAAGCGGAATTTAGTGTTAAAACTTTAGGAAAAATACCAGACGATAAAATTAGTAAACCGATTCTTATTAATAATAAAAACAGTTGGGACGGAAATGTTCATAACCTCAGATATTTTGTAAAAGCCGATTTGGATTTTGCTCATAAATTTGCAACTAAGATTTTGCAAAAAAATAAAAAGAATTTGAGCGGAACGAATCCTTTACTTGAACAGTTTAACAAAATAAAAGTACTGTTTAAGGAAACAACTAAAAATATGACCTATGTTTCCGATAGAAGAGCTACAAGCGACTATGTTCAATTTCCCAATGAAACTATTAAACTAAAAGGCGGAGATTGCGATGATTTAAGTGTATGTGTTAGTGCTCTGTTTGAAAGTGTTGGAATCCAAACGGCATTTATAGATTACAAACCGAACGGAAGCGTTGGACATGTAAGTTTGTTAGTTAATACAAATTTATCACCTTCTGATTCAAAGTTAATTACTATAAACGACAGAAAATTTTTTACAAGAAAAAACATTAACGGTAAAGAAGAAATTTGGATTCCGCTGGAAACTACAATTTTTGGAAATTTTAATGAATCGTGGAATTTTGCGGCATCTCAATTTTATAAAAAAGCAATTGACGAATTGGGACTATCCAAAAGCAAAGTTGAAATAGTGGATGTTTATTAAATGCGTTTTGGTCTTATTACACCAATACGAATTTACATTTTTTGCTAAAACGTATTTTGATAAAACATATTGACAAATAAATAAAAATTATTATAATAGTAATTGTAAATAGGGAGAATTAAAAATGAAAAAGATAATCATTCTGCTTTTGATGTTTGCCGGTTTTATAACCGCACAAAATTTTAAAGTGGAAAAAATAAACGGCGATGTAAAAATACTTAAAGGTACATCGGAAAAATGGGAAACGGTTAAGCAAGGAGATGTTCTTTCCGGCGAAGATGTGTTATTAACCGAAAGAAACGCTTACATTTTACT
>JALSTL010000021.1 GCA_026983755.1 Melioribacteraceae bacterium
CGTCTCCATCAAAATTAAACCAACCGATATTACCGGAATATAAACCGCGGTCATGTTCTTCCAATTCCAAAATATTATCTCTGGCAACATTCCAAGGTGTACCGCAAATTGCCGGTGTAGGATGCAAAGCTTTCAGAACGTCGAACAACATATAACCGTTTTGAAGCTCTGCCGTTATCGGAGTCCACAAATGCTGAATGTTAGGTAGTTTTCTTATTGTTACTTTTTCGGCAAATTTTATTTCTGCGGAAATTCCTTTTAGTAAACTTTGGATAAACGTTACAACTGCTTTTTGCTCGTTAATATTTTTTTCACTATGCAATAAAAATTCTTCTAACTCTTTATCTTCGGCTTCGGTTTTTCCTCTTGCTACGGAACCGGCAAGTGCATCAATTTCCAAAATTTTTTTTGATATTTTAACTAACTTTTCGGGCGAAGCTCCTATAAAAACCGAATTGTTTTTTTTAAATGAAAAGATATAGCAATCCGGATAATTATCAGCAAGTGTTTTAAGCATATCCGGCAGAAAAGGTTTTTTATTCAAAATTAAATTAACTTCTCTGGAAAGAACCGTTTTTTTCAAATTACCTTCGGAAATTTTTTTCAGTATAGTATTTATTATTGAATACCACTTCCCTATTGGTTGAGAGTGTTTTTTTACAATAACCGCCTGTTTATGTTTTTGTTTTTTTGTCTTTATCAGATTAACAAAATATTCAACTGTTATTTTATAATCGTCTATTATTTTGTTTTTATTTTTATTTGACAAACGAAAGTTATAAATCAAGAAAAAATTATTTTTATTTTTAAAAATAATTATTTTGGGAATTAACCAATCGGAATCGGTAAATTCATTCCATATTGTACTTTTTTGATTAGGTGCAAATTTTATACCGCCCATAACCATAGGTACATTGCCAAGTTTGAATTTTTTCCAGTTTGTTTTATAATTTAATTGTAATTTGCTAATAACGTTAGCTGTTTTGTCAATACGCTTTTTGCCGTATTCATGTATTTCAACAATCGGTAAAATACCTATAAATTCTTTATTGCAAACCGGAGTATTCCAATAAAAAAAATTTTCATTGATATTATGTGTAAGCTCAGAAATATTAATTTGCGATATCGGATAAGCAAAACTTACCAACGATTCATGAGTTGCTTCATCTTTTTCAAATAGGATTGAATCAAAAAATTCGGAAAAAGTTTTTATCGATAATGGAATATTTATAATCACTGGAAAAATTCAAATATTTTATTTTTATATCTTTGTAATATAATTGTATTTTTCCGTGCATTCAATATTTATTTAATTAAATTTTATGAAACGAGAAAGCGTAGAAATAAATAAAAAAAAATATTATTACAGTATAATCAAAAAAAAAGGGTTAAAACGGCTTAGAATAAAAATTAGCGGAGACGGTAAAATGGAAGTTTTTTTACCTTGGTTTTTACCAAAATCCGCAGCGCAAAATTTTTTATTACAAAAAGCAAATTGGATAGAGAAAAATTTTAACCTATTAAATAAAAAAATAAATGACTATTTTTATTTAGGTACTAAAACTAAGATTGTTGAAAAAATAAATTCTGATTATTTAAGTATTTATTATTATTTTCAAAATAATATTTTTTATATATTGCATAACGGGAAAACCAAAGTTAGTAAACATTTGGTTTACCATGCTTGGTTAAGAACCGAAGCAAAAAAATATATAACTAAAGAAACCGAAAGGATAGCTTCGGAAAATGGTTTTACTTACAACAAAATTAGTATTAAAGACATGACATCCCGTTGGGGAAGTTGTTCGGCAAAAAAAAACTTGTCTTTTAACTTAAAATTGATGTATTTTAAACCTAAAATTATTGAATATGTAATAGTTCACGAATTATGTCATCTGAAAGAGATGAATCATTCAAAAAATTTTTGGTTGCTTGTTGAGAATATTATACCGAACTATAAAATATATCGTAAACAATTAAAAAATTTTCAACTTAATTAAAAGAACGGGGGGTTCAAATGGCTAAAAAAAATAAAGCTGAATCTGTAGCTAATTTATTTAATTTGATTGTAAATACAAACGATAAAATAAAGAAGGTACACTCGGCACATTTAAGCACGCAAAAATTAACCGCACCGCAATTTGGTGTTTTGGATGTTTTACAAAGAAAAGGTCCAATGCCACTAAAAAAAATTAGTGACGAGTTAATGGTAACGGGTGCAAACATTACTTGTGTGATGGATAATCTTGAAAAAGAAGCTTTGGTAAAAAGAGTTCCTTCAAAAACAGATAGAAGGGTTATTAATGCTGAATTAACAACCAAGGGAAAACAAAAACTTGAGAAAGTTTACCCTGATCATATAAAAAGCATGAATGAATTCTCAAAAAGATTTACCGATGCGGAAATGAAGCAATTAACAAAATTATTAGGTAAACTTGTTGATTAGCAGTTGGTTTTTTTAAAAACTAATCCTATCCATTCATCAATCTGTTTTTTGTCTAAGGCAGTTAAACCCGTGTGGGTAAACTGCCTTTTTATTTCTTCTTCGTCTTTATCCAATATTCCCGATATTATTACCGTAGCGTTATTCTTACATCTTTTGTAAATATCTTTTTTTATTTTCGTCAAAACGCTTTTATTTATATTAGCTAATACAAAATCGAAATCATCTTCTTTAATATTTTCTATTGTTGAATGTAAAACCGTAATATTAGTTAAATTATTTTTTTCAACATTTTCAATTCCGTTTAAGAAACACCATTCATCATTATCAATTGCAACAACTTCTTTTGCTCCTAATTTTGAAGCGGCAATGGAAAGTATTGCAGTACCGGAGCCTACATCTAAAACTTTGGTATTTGCGTGGAAATGTTTTTCTAATAATTGAAGAACTATTTTTGTTGTTGCATGTTCTCCTGTTCCAAAAGACATTTTAGGATCAATTGTAATAATTATTTGATTTTTACTTTTGTTGTAATCTTTAAAGCTGGGTTTTATTACAATTTTATCCGATACTTCAACAATATTAACTTTCTTTTCCCATTCTTCATTCCAATTTTTATTAGGCAAAATATTTTCTTCTATTTTATATTTTGTAATAAGTTTTTCTTTTTTTAATTTATCCAAAAGAGCAATAATATTTTTAAGGCTTACGTTCGAGTTGTTTTGTGTAAAAACAGTTAAATAATCTTTATATTCATTAATACCTAAAATTTCCAATTGCCACAATACACTACTTAGAATTTCGCCGTTAAAAGGTTCGGTTGATATTTTATACTCATTATATTTTTTCATATTCACTTTCTTATTTTTTAGCATAAATTAAAAATAAAAATTTATATTTTAATTACATTGTTTTTTATTATTTATTTATAGATTAAACTTTAATTAAAAAATAATCGATTATTGAATTATTTTAATCGTTTAATTTTACTTGCATATTTTAAAATATACTCTAAATTTGTTGGCGAATGAATACAATAAATTACATTAAAAAAATAATTGAAAATAAAGGGGCGGCGTTTTTTATACTTATAGATCCCGATAATTTGGCTATTGACAAAACCGAAAAGTTTGTAAAGCACTGTGTTGAAAATGGTGTTGACGGTTTTTTAGTTGGAGGAAGTTTATTATTAAACGGTAACTTGGATAGTTCAATTGAAGCGATAAAAAGAAGTTGCAATTTACCGGTTATTATATTTCCGGGTAGTGTAAGTCAACTTTCGCAAAACGCCGATGCAGTTTTATTTTTATCTTTAATTAGCGGAAGAAATGCCGAACATTTAATTGGCAAACATGTACTTGCCGCACCTATTATAAAAAAATTCAAATTGGAAACAATACCTACCGGTTATATGTTAATCGAATCCGGTAAAACAACAACCGCCGAATATGTAAGCGAAAGCAAACCGATTCCAAGAGATAAATTCGATATTGCCACCGCCACAGCATTAGCCGGTGAATATTTGGGAATGCAATTAATTTATTTGGAAGGTGGTTCCGGAGCTGAAAATTCCGTACCGAATGAAATGATAGAAGCGGTTGCTTCTCAAATTTCCGTTCCTATTATTGTCGGCGGAGGAATTCGCACGCCCGAACAAGCCGGTGCAAAGGTTAAAGCCGGTGCAAAAATTATTGTAACAGGTAACTTTTTTGAAAACGAAGGAAATTGGAATCTAATTTCTTTATTTGCTTCGGCTATTCATTCCGGCAGTTCCATAGAAGTTTAATAGTAATGAAATTTATTATTAAATATGAATGTTAAAATCTTAATATTTTTTTTCTGTTCCATTAATCTTTTTGCTCAAAACGATACTTCGTTGGTTTTATTAAAAGACATCGACTCAACTATTGTACAAGACGTAAGGTATGCTACCGAAAACAATTTTACACATACCATACTCTATAAAAACAATAAAGTATATTTAAGAAAAATTGTAGCCGATAGTTTACGAAAAGCAAATAGATATTTTAAGAAAAACTTCAATTATAGAATAAAAATTTTTGACGGCTACCGTCCGTTTTCCGTTCAAAAGTATATGTGGCAAATTATGCCCGATAAAAGATATGTTGCTCCGCCTTCAAAAGGTTCTCGCCACAACCGTGGTGCAGCAGTAGATGTAACTTTAGTGGATTCTTTAGGCAGGCAACTGAATATGGGAACCAAATATGACAGTTTTACTTTAAAAGCACATCCCACTTATAAAAACCTACCGGAGCAAGTTTTGTTAAACAGAAAAATTCTTTCCGACGGACTGAAAAAATTCGGTTTTCATCCTATAAATTCGGAATGGTGGCATTTTGATTTTAAAGGTTGGAGAAGGTTTTCTATTTTAAATATTATTTTCGAATAGTTTTACATAATAGCTGCCAAAGCGATTTTTTAACTTATTAGCAAATTTAACCCGAATTATGCAACTGAAAACAGAATAGCTCTAAACTATTGTAATAAAAACAATTATTCTAATGCATAATTTGGGTTTAATTTTTTACTATAATTTTATCTAAAGCTGCTTTCAATTCTTTTAAGTCAACGGGTTTGGTATATATATTTT
>JALSTL010000022.1 GCA_026983755.1 Melioribacteraceae bacterium
TCCGCTACGTATGCTTAAACTGTAGGAAGAAATACTCTTGAAAAAAAAGAAGAAATAAGTATTGCTAGATACCAAGTAAACTAACAACAAATTGGTTTCTCTGTGAGAATCTGCGATCGGATTAGTTTATTTTTATAACTTTCAGCTTTACTATTTTAAAAAGAGTTAAAGTTTGAATTTAATCTACCCCGAAAAGTTTTTTTATTTCATCATTGCTAATTGTTTTGGTTATTTCCTCTTTGGAGTTACTTTTATTCTTTTGCTTCAGCTGCTTTGCAAATTCTTCACTTTTAATTCTTGTGCAACTATTAACTCTTGCATAATCGTACACTGAATTATCGGAACTTACTACGGCAAGTAATTTGGGATTTCTTGATAAATCAATTTCCTCTTTTATTTTTATATCAGCAATTTGATTATCGGAATATTTTATTTTAATCTTTCCACTTGGAATTGCTTCGGCGGCAAAACCATCAAAATGTAAGGAAACCCTAACGTTTTTAGCTCTAAAATATCCATTAAGCAAAGCAACTAATTTTATTCTTGCTGCTTGTTTATCTTTGTTTTGTAAATTCCAAAGTTCCGGTATTTTACCGATTAAATTATTTCCGTCAATTATGTATTTCTTAACCATTTTACAACTCAAATAAAATTATCTTCCGGTATAAAGACCGGATGTTTTTGTAACTTTAATATCGCGTAGTTCGGGTGCTTTCATTCTTATTTCGAATCTGTAACCGCGGTAAATACCAATAGGTTTCCAACTGAAATTCATTTCCCAACAATCCAAATCGCGATGTATTGTAACTTGCGGGGCGGAAATTTCTTTTCGTTGAAAATCGTAATTTCCTCTGATTCCGAATTTCCAATTTTTTGCCAAATTAAATCCTAAACTTACACCGATATTTGAATTTATTATTCCTTCTTTAGGTGTAGGTTTATTTAAGTTGAAATTATATGTTAAATTCAAATTCCAGGGAATTGAAAAATCGGCTTCGTCATCTTCATCGGTATATAAACTTGTATAATTTTCTCTATTGCCCGAAATAATACCGGCTTCTTTCTTTCTCTTTTTTTTCTTAGTACCTTTTAGTTTATCGCCCGAAATACTTGCCGAAACGGAAAAGCGTAAGTTTGTTAATCTTAAGAAACCTTTCCCTACGGAATATAAATACCGATTAATCCTTTTGGAATTATTATTATTAAAGTTGTAAAAAGTATAAGCGGACGAACCGGAAAAGCTGAGTATATTTCCAATTCTTGTTCTGAAATTCAATCTTAAATCGGAAAGATTTAAACTATCGGCGGCAAAATTATAACCGCCGGAAATATTCAGATTAAGCAATTCTATCTTTTCCGATTTGGAAGTAGTATCTGTAGGATCTTCCGTTGTTTTCATTTCAAATCTGTTACCAAGTGAAAAATTAATGCTTTGAGATTCACCTCTCGGAACACCGCTGAATACTTCACCGCCATACGGGTCATAACGTTCAATTTTTCCGTTTGTTCTTTGAACCGTTTCGTAATATCCCCATCTTTTATCGGAAAAATCCGGTCTGTAATTATAAGATACCGTAGGTATAAGTGTATGACGGAATGCTTCTATTCCCAATATTCTCGGTTGCATTATACCATATAGTTTTGTGGAAGCCGATAAATTAAAATCGAATGTTCTTATCATATTAATATCGTGAACTTCCCTTTCCAAAACCGTATCGTGTGCTGCAATATTGTTTATTGTTTGTCTGAAACCGTTTAAACTTTGTACATCACTTATTTGTTCAACAAATCTTTGTAATTTTTTATTATACCATTTTTCCACATAGCTGAAACGAGGAGAAATATTAAAGTAACCGATTTTAGGAGAAGCTCCCACACTTATATTATGTTGAATTCCTCCGTGTACGGTAAGATGTTCGTTTATTTTTTTTCTGCTGTTTCTAAATTCGCCTCTGTAATTATAGCCTATATATTCGTACCATTTTTGATTACGAGCCGAACTGTTTTTACTTTTGAAAGGATAGGATTGTGATTTTGTAAATGAAATGCTAGGTAATAATTCCGTAATATTTCCACTTTCCAAATTTTGCACACGACTGTAACTAATTGTTAAACTGTTACCGGATTCGTCCCAGCGTTTGGATAGCGTTGCATTGGAAGTAATGTCTTTTCTAAGTAAGTTATTATAGCTTATGCTGTTGTTACTTAAAAAATTCCCTGTTTGAAACTGTAAATTTGCATCCAATCTTAATGTTGGTGTAAAAATTTGATTATGATTTAAAGAAATGCTCCAATCCGTTTGTCTTGATTTATCCGGATCTCCGTCTTCGCCTATAATCAAATCGGAATAGTTAGCTTTAAAGCTTCCGCTAAAACTATATTTTTTATTATATCTGAATCTGCTGCGTAATCTGTATCCACCGCGTGTATAATAATCTCCTGTTAAAGCTAAATCCGTATAATTGCTTAATGCAAAATAATATCCGAAGTTTCTGAAGTAAGAACCTCTGTTTCTTGTTGTTCCGTAGCTTGGTGTAATAATTCCGGAACGTCTTCCTTTTTGATTAGGAAAAACAGCAAAAGGTATGGGAAGCGGAAGAGGAACACCACCGATATGCATAAAAATCCACTTTGCAATTATTTTATCTTTCTGAATTACTTTCATTTGTTTTGCACTAAAAAACGTGCTTGGTGTATCACCTTCGCATGTAGTATAAATTCCTTCTTTAATGAAATATGTGTTTTCATTAACTTTTTTTACAGCTTTGCCTTCGTATCGTGCATCTCCTTTTTTATTTTTCGCAACCGAAATAAAACCTCGTTTGGTTTTAAAATTATATTTTAATTTGTTGCCTTCGTAAGTTTCGTCTCCTTCGGTTATAACGGGAGTTTGAATTATTTTATTTTTTAAACTGTCTTCGGTTTGGAATGTACCTTCGGCCGTTAAATCGCTTGTTTCAAAATCGACATTTATCTTTCCGCCTTTTAGTTCCGTATTTTTATATTTTAATTTACCTGTTCCGTAAATAAACATTTGTTTATCGGGTAAGTTAAAAAAAATGGAATCCGAAGCGCTGCTGTAAATTATATCATCAACGTTAAAAGATTTTTTTTTTGTAGAATCCACTTTGGAAATAATTTGTCCGGTTAGAACCGTATCTTTTTGAATAATTGATTTCAGAGAATCCGCAATAAAATTTTGAGCAAATAAATTTATTGTGAAAAACAATATGAAAATTATGATTCTCTTCATTATAAAGGTTGATTAAAATTGTAAAATATTTTATTGATACAAAACTAATGAAGATGCACCTTTAATTCCCGCATTATTTTTTAATTTGGCTTGTTTAACTTTTAAGTGCGGTCTCATAGGAGTTAATACTCTGGAAGCTATTGTTTTTTTAACGGAATTGAACAAAGGCTTTCCGAAACCGGCAACACCACCGCCAATAATAATTGTTCTTATATCAAATAAGTTTACAACCGATGCCAAACCGTAACCTAAAGTTTCACCGAGATTTTCAATTATTTTTAATGAAAATTTATCTCCTAGTAAATAAGCTTCGTGGATTACTTTAGGTGTTATTTTTTTTAAGTTTTTTTCGGTTAGTTTGTATAGCAAAGAAGTTTTATTTTTCTTTAATTTGGTCGTTACGTTTTTTATTACATATTTATTACCAAGATATGTTTCCAAACAGCCGTATGAACCGCAATTACATTTGGTTCCGTTATAATCAATTGTTATGTGACCGATTTCTCCGGCTCCGCCAAATTCTCCTTTGAAGAGTTTTCCCTTATAAATAATTCCTCCGCCAACACCGGTACCCAAAGTAACCATAATAAAACTTTGATGTGCTTTACCGGCACCGTAAATTAATTCTCCGATAGCTGCTGCATTTGCATCATTTTCTACAAATGTTGGCAAAGCAAATTCTTTTTGTATAATTTTTCCCAAATGAACTTTTTTCCAACCCGGTAGGTTAGGCGGATTTTCTACCGTGCCTCTTTTGGACGAAACGGTACCGGGTGAACCTATTCCGATTCCTTGAATTTCTTTTTTATTGGTTTTCAATAAAAGATTAATTCCTTCTTTAATTTGTGCAATAACTTTATCAGGACCTTTTTCGGCAAATGTATTAACGGAAACTTTTTGAACTATTCTACCTTGCTTATTTACAATTCCTACTTTAACTTTTGTTCCGCCAAGATCTACACCAATTGAATATTTTTCTTTCATTGATTTTAATATCCTCTAATTAAAAGTTTTATCTATTATAGTAATCGGACTTGGATAAGTCATATTTCCAAGCGGTGTTTTAAGCGTAGGTTCGGCAACAATTTTTATTTTGCTTGCCGAACCATTTTTGCCTCCGAGACTAAGTGCCAAATTAATAATTTTACTTAATCCGTTTTCTTTGAAAAAATCCAACATATCCAAACTAATTTGAAGCGGTATAATCGTTGCACTTTTTACGGAAGGAACTTTAACCGGATTTGAAATATTTCCTGAAATTGTTTTAATTCCGTCTATATATAATGTCCAAGGAAAAGATTGCAATGTAATTTCCGAGGAACTTGACGATGTAGTATTTTGATTAGGATTTTTTGCAAGAACATTCAAAGTAAAAGATACGGGAAAATCTCCGGAAGCAACTTTGGATGTAAGATTCAAAATATCAGCAGTATTAAAATCACTTAACTTTGATTTATTATTTATTAAAATATTTCCAACTTTAAAATTATTTACAGAGCCAAGTTTGTATTTAAGTTTAGATAAATTCATAAGAGAATTATAAACACCGCATGATGTTAGGCTTAAACCAAATATTAAAATTATAAATACAATTTTTGTTTTCTTTTTCATAGTGGTTTTGTCTCCTCAATTTTTTTTATAATAATCTCTGCAACTTTTAATGCCTTTAATCCGTCTTCTCCGCTAACCAAAGGAGTTTCATTATTTAAAACGGAATTTACAAACAATTCAAGTTCGTGCTTTAATGCAT
>JALSTL010000023.1 GCA_026983755.1 Melioribacteraceae bacterium
TTATATTTTGAGGAATTATTTTTTGTGTAAAAAATATAGAGATAAAAAATAGTATGAAGAATTTATTTATCATTTTTTCCAATCTTAAATATTGTAGCGAATCGGGAGATTCGCTACTACATTTTTTCCCCTAATTAAAATGGTCTATTTATTTTTCAGGTTTCATTTGCGGAAACAAGATTACATCTTTAATTGAAGATTGATTTGTAAACAACATGGTTAATCTGTCAATTCCAATGCCTAAACCTGCAGTCGGCGGCATTCCGTATTCCAAAGCTTTTACATAATCTTCATCAATTTGATGAGCTTCTTCGTCGCCTTCTTCACTGTATCTTGATTGCTCCAGAAATCTTTCTTTTTGATCTATCGGATCATTTAATTCGCTAAAAGCATTACAAATTTCTTTACCTAAAACAAATCCTTCAAAGCGTTCCACCAATCCTTTTTTGCTTCTATGTTTTTTGGCCAACGGAGATAATTCAACAGGATAATCGGTAACAAAAGTGGGTTGAATTAAATTCTGTTCAACGGTTAATGAAAAAAGTTCGTCGATTAATTTACCTTTGCTTTCACCTCCGGTTAAAGATGCTCCGCGTTGTTTTACTTCTTTAGCCAAATCTTCTTTGGATATTGCAAGTACGTCTATTCCGGTAATTTTTTTAAGTTCATCTACAAGCGATATTCTATCCCAAGGCGGAGTAAAATCAATTTCTTTTCCTTCAATAATAATTTTATTAGTTCCAAGTACCTTTTGTGCAATGTGAGCTATCATTTCTTCAACAAATTTCATCATCCATTCGTAATCTTTATATGCAACATAAAGTTCCATCATTGTAAATTCTGGATTGTGAGTTTTATCCATTCCTTCGTTGCGGAAATCTTTGGAAATTTCATAAACTTTTTCAAATCCTCCAACGATTAATCTTTTAAGGTAAAGTTCATCGGCAATTCTCATATACAAATTAATATCCAAAGCATTATGATGCGTAACAAAAGGTTTTGCCGCGGCTCCGCCATATAACGGTTGCAATACCGGAGTTTCAACTTCTAAAAATCCGTTTCCGTCCAAATAATTTCGAATTGTTGAAATTATTTTGGAACGTTTTACAAATACTTCTTTTACATCGGGATTAACAATTAAATCCACATAACGTTGTCTGTATCGTAATTCTTTATCCGCAAATTGATCGTAAATAATTTTATTTCCCTTTTCATCCGTTACTTCTTTTGCAATTGGAATGGGACGTAAAGATTTTGCAAGTAAACTCAAAGATGTTGTATGAACGGAAATTTCTTCTGTACGTGTTTTAAAAACATAACCTTCAACACCAATAATATCACCGATATCAAGCAGTTTGAACATTGAATATTCTTCTCCGAGATCGTCTTTACGAAGATAAATTTGTATTCTTCCGTTTTCATCTTGAATTTGTGCGAAAGAAGCTTTTCCCATTTTTCTTATTGCCATTAAACGTCCGGCAATTTTTACGGTTTGTCCTTCGTATTTTTCATAGTTATTTTTTATTTCCGTTGATGTTGAATCCGTTTCGAACGAATAGGCATAAGGTTGAATACCTTTTTTCTTTAATTCGTTCAGTTCTTCGTGTCTTCTTGCAATTAATGTATTCAGTTCTTTTTCTGTTGTTTGGTGGTTCTCCAATTTTCCTCCGGTGTTACTTGTTTATAATTTTTTTATAGAATTATTTTCAACACTTTTTTAATTCAACTTTGCCGGTTGATGTAACATTCTATTTTATTAAATTTTTATTTCTTTTTTATTAAGCTTTCTGTATTCGCCTTTTTTCAAATCTTTAAGTTTAAACTTTCCGAATCTTGATCTGTGCAATTCTTTTACGGTATAGCCAAGTTTTGAAAACATATTTTTTACAAAATGGTTTCTGCCTTCAACAGTTGTAACTTTAACCAAATAAAAATTATTCCTTTTGGGAAAAACAATATTTGTGAATTTACTTTTTCTTCTATCCAAGTAAATTCCTTTCAATAATTTTTCTCTATCAACCTTCTGAAGTTCTTTATCTAACTTAACTTCATATTCGCGTTCAATACCGTTTTTAGGATGCGTTAAATAATTGGCAAATTCTCCGTCATTTGTTAAAATTAAAAGACCGGTTGTATTAAAATCCAAACGACCGACCGGAAATATTTTTTTATTTGTATTTATTAAATCCACAACTGTTTTTCTTTTTTTGTTATCGGTTGTAGAAGTTATAATTCCCTTCGGTTTATTCAATAAAAAATAGATTTTGTCTTGTACTTTTAATTTTTCGCCGTCGATAAAAATTTCGTCTTTATCGGTATTTATTTTAGTACCGAGTTTAACAACCACTTTACCGTTAACGGAAACTCTTGCATCTTTAATAAACTCATCGGCTTTTCTACGGGAAGCAATACCGCACTCTGCCAAATATTTATTCAATCGAACTATCACGGTTACTCGTGTTTATAGTATCTTCTTCCAATTTTTCTTCAATTTCATTTATCATTATTTTTCTTTTCTGTTCAATAAAATCGGCATCTTTCATAATTTCTTCAATTTCTCTCGGTTTTGGTAAATCGCTTATTTTATTAAGTCCGAAATACATTAAAAATTCTTCTGTGGTACCGTAAATAAGCGGGCGTCCGATAGTATCGGCTCTTCCCTTAATGGTAATAAGTTTTTTCTCCAGCAGGGTATTTATCATATAATCCGAATTAACGCCGCGAATAGCTTCAATTTCCGGTTTGGTAATAGGTTGTTTATAAGCAATTATAGATAAAGTTTCAACTGCGGCTTGACTTAATCTTCTTTTTGTTTTTTCGGTAGAAAGAAAACCGAGGTATTTAGCATATTCCTGTTTGGTTGCAAATAAAAATCCGCGGGCTATTTTAATTATATGAAACGAATTATTTTCTTGCGAATAATTTTCATTGAGTTCTTCTACTGTTTTTTCAACATCGTTCGTTGTAATATTTATATCATCCCCGTCAATTTCTTTTATTGCTTTTACAATTTCCGTTGCCGAAATAGGATCTTCGGATGCAAAGATTAAAGCTTCGATAATTGAATTATAAATATTATCCATTTTGTATTATGTATATTTCAAAATCATTAAAATTTTTCGATTCTTCCAAACCGATTTTACCCATTTTAATTAATTCCAACATAGCAATAAATGTTACTATTATTCTTATTTTTTCGTGAATGTCTTTAACAAGGTTAATAAAATTTATTCTACCGGATGCATTTGTTTTTTCCATTATAAAATCTATTTGTTCGTCAATGGTTACATTAAGTTTTTCCACTTGGTGAACGGTTTCTACCGGTTTGTTCATAAGTGCATTTTTAAATGCTTTTATCAAATCGTAAACCGAAACATTTTTCAAAAGAACATCCAGTTCCGGTTTTTTTTCGGCAACATCCTTTTCAAAATTACCTCTAAAAAAAACAGCACGTTGTTTGCCTTCCAAATAAGAAAATTCTTCCGACATTTCTTTATAGCGTTTATATTCAATTAAAGCCTTAACCAAATCTTCTCGCGGGTCAATTTCTTCACCCATTTCGTTTTTTTCTTTCGGCAATAACATTCTTACTTTTATTTGCATTAAAGTTGCCGCCATTAAAAGAAAATCTCCGGCTACTTCCAAATCAAGTTGTTCAAGTAACTCCAAATAATTCATAAAATCTTTTGTAATTTTGGAAATGGGAATATTATAAATATCAAGTTCATCTCTTCTTATAAAAAAGAGTAATAAATCCAACGGACCTTCGAATGTATTTAGTTTTATTTTATACATAACTTAACCCAGTTTCATTGCTTCTCTAACTTCTTTCATTGTTTCTGCGGCAACTTTGCGTGCGGTTTTTTCTCCGTCAAAAAGAATTTCTTTAACTTGCTCCGTATTGTTTTCGTATCCGGCTCTTACTTCCAAAACGGGAGCAAGGTATTGGTTAATTTTTGCACTGCATTTTAATTTACAATCCACACAACCCAATGCACCGGATTTGCAACCGTTTTCTATTTCGGATATTTCCAAAGCATTAAATTTTTTATGATAGCTAAAAACCAAACACACTTCCGGTCTGCCCGGATCGTTTTTGCGTAGTTTTTGCGGATCGGTTTTAGCTTTTCTTAATTTTTTTTCTACCGTTTCCGGTTTATCGGAAAGAAGTATTGTGTTGTTTAACGATTTGCTCATTTTTGCATTTCCGTCAAGACCAACTAAACGCGCAAATTTAGTAAGGAGCGGTTTCGGTTCGTAAAAAATCTTCCCGAAATGTTTATTAAACTTACGGGCAATTTCTCTGGTAATTTCCACATGCGGAACTTGATCTTCGCCAACGGGAACGGCTTCGCCTTTGTATAAAAGTATATCGGCGGATTGTAGCACCGGATAGCCGAGATGTCCGTATATAATATTTTCTATATTCAAATCTCTTATTTGGTCTTTTAGTGTCGGATTTCGTTCCAAACGGGCTTTGGTAATTAACATGGAAAATATTAAAAACAATTCGGAATGTTCTTTTATTTGTGATTGCCTGAAAAACGGACTTTTATCCGGATTCAATCCTACGGCCAACCAATCGATTACCATATCAATTGTATTTTGATATATATTGCTTGTATCAAGATTTGTTGTTAATACATGTAAATCCGCAATCAAATGATAACTTTCATATTCGTTTTGTAATTTTACCCAATTTTCCAAAGCACCTACATAATGGCCCAAATGTAATTTGCCTGTTGGACGCATACCGCTTAATATTCTTTTTTTTCGTTCCACAAATTATTTTCCGATTTTTTTTAATATAACTTATAAATTTACAAAAAAAGTTATTTATTTTTTGGATTTTGTACGGCTTCGTTTTACAATCAAAAAACGAAGATACGTTAGAAATTATTTTTGCAATTTATTAAACCCAAATTATGTATTGGAATTTAAAAATTTTTTATAAAA
>JALSTL010000024.1 GCA_026983755.1 Melioribacteraceae bacterium
CTATTGTATTTTTAAAATTCGGTTTTGCCGGATTGTTTATAATTTCGTTTATTTCTTTATTGTGTATTTCTATTGCCTTTTCAAAAGCAGGAAGATAATCTTCGGTTTTTATTTTATCAAAAGGGGGCGTTTCAAACGGTGTGTTCCATTCCGTTAACAAAGGATTGGTTTGGGGTTGTTTGTTTTTTATTACATCCGTATCACAAGAGGTTAATAAAATTATTATGGTAATTAAAATCATTATTTCTGTTCTCACGGGTTATTCCTTTCTATAATTAAAATTTAAAACAATACGTTTGTATTAAAAATTCTTCTTTAAATTTTTTATCTTACTTTCTGAGTAACCGAATCTTTTTTAAAATTAAATTTAATTAAAAATGTTTAGAAACTTTTAACATTTTTGGATCGAATTTTTTTTGATGCTTTTATGATATTCCAACTGCTAAATTTTAGTTACCGTATTTTGTTTTGTATATTAAAGTTTAATTATAAAATTTTTTAGGTTATAAATCATAATATTTTAATGGATTATAGAGACAAAGTTTTTATATCGGTAGCGGAAAATTTAAGTTTTTCCAAAGCCGCCAAAGAGTTGTTCATTAGTCAACCTGCTGTAACAAAACACATAAAAGAACTGGAAAGCAAACTAAACACAACTCTTTTTGAAAGGAAAGGGAATAGAATTTACTTAACCAAAAGCGGAAAGGTAACATATACTCATTTAAAAAAAATAAAACAGTTTTATAACGAATTGGAATTTAACCTTGAAAAAATTAATAACAATTATAAAGGAAATTTACGAATAGGTGCCAGTTCAACAATATCGCAATATGTAATTCCCAAAACAATTGCCGCGTTTCACAAAAGGTTTCCTAAAATACAATTATATTTATTGAACGGTAATTCTTTTCAAATGGAACAGAAATTATTAAACAATGAAATTGATATGGCTTTGGTAGAAAACGAAGCTTCACATCAAAACATTAAATATTCAGATTTGGTTGACGATGAAATTATAGCTGTTACCGGTTCAAACAGTGTTTATTCCAAACGCAAACTTATTTCTTTGCAGGATTTTTATAATATACCAATTGTTTTAAGAGAGAAAGGTTCGGGTACGCTTCAAGTAATACAATATCGTTTACGTAAACACAATATAAAAATTGACGATTTAAATATTTTAATACACTTAGGAAGTACCGAAGCAATAAAAAATTTTTTGTTGGATTTTGACGGCATTGCTTTGGTTTCTGAAAAATCTATAGAAAAAGAATTACTGCTAAAACAAATTATAAAAATCAACATAAAAAACATCTCTTTCCATCGTAAATTCAGAATTGCAATCAGGCACGGACACAATCCTTCCACTACTAAATTATTTATAGATTTTTTGCATCAATATAACTTTTAATTATAAGTCATTACCAAATACTATTTGCATTAGTTATAACAAACTATATTTTTGCGTTAAAAAAACTGATATTTTATGGTATTAACCGAAAAACAAATAAATACATTTTTAGGTTTTGTTTTAATTGCTTGTTTTCTACCGTTTGTTTCACCTGCAATTGCATTAGTAAGCGGAATAATATTATCATTGTTGGGAATAAAAAACGGAAAGCTTTCAAAATATACTTCGCTATCACTAAAAACCTCTATTGTTTTACTGGGTTTCGGCATGAACTTATCGCAAGTAATAAGTGCTTCAAAAACCGGATTTTATAATACAACCATTTCGGTATTATTTGTAATGTTTTTCGGTTATTTATTTACAAAGCTCTTAAGGGTAGATAATAAAACCGGAACTTTAATTTCCGTGGGAACGGCAATTTGCGGTGGAAGTGCAATTGCCGCTGTTTCTCCGGTTATTAATGCAAAACATCATCAAATATCTTTTGCATTGGTTGTTGTATTTGTACTTAATGCCGTTGCCTTAATTATATTTCCGATTATAGGTCATTATTTTAACCTTACTCAAGAAACCTTTGGTAATTGGGCGGCTATTGCAATTCACGATACAAGTTCCGTTGTTGGTGCGGGAGCAACTTACGGAACAAAAGCTCTTGAGATTGCTACTACGGTTAAATTAATTCGTGCTCTTTGGATTATTCCTTTATCAATAGTGATTGCTTTCTTTTCAAAAGATAACTCCGGCGGCAAAGCGAAAATACCTTGGTTTATCGGATTGTTCGTTTTAAGTATTTTTATTGCTTATTTAATTCCCGCTGGCAAGGAATTTTTTTCTTATCTAAGTTGGTTCGGAAAAAGAGGAATGGTGATCGCTCTTTTTCTTATCGGTTCTAACATCTCTTTTTCGGATATTAAAAAAGCCGGAGTTAAAAGTTTTGTTATGGGTGTAATGCTTTGGTTTTTAATTGGAATAAGTTCTTTTATTGCTCTTTATTATCAAGTGTAAATTATTATATTTTATAACTATAAAACAATATAAAATGATTACTACAATTTTAATTTTAGGTTTTTTGTTTGGCGCAATTTTACAATTTGCAAGTTTAAACAAATTTAATGTTATAAGCGGACTTGCAATTAAAGAAAATTATACAGTTGCAAAAGCAATTTTTATAGCTATTGGAATTGGTTCAATTTTATTAAATACGGAAATAGTTTTAGGTTTTGCATCATATCATATAAAACCTTTTATGTTTGGGGGATTAATTTTGGGCGGATTGCTTTTTGGCATCGGGATGGCAATTTTAGGATATTGCCCGGGCACATTGGCTATTTCACTTGGCGAGGGTTCGCTAGATGCTTTAATAGGAATTATCGGAGGATTATTCGGCGGCATTTTTTACACAATAATTTTCCCGTTTGTTAAACCGTTTTTAGGACCTAATTTTGGTTCATTATCATTAAATTTTTTAATTGGAACAAACGCATATTTTTTTATTGCTCTTTTTATTGTGGGATTGTTTTTTATAACCGTTTCTTTTTGGTTACATAAAATTGATAAAAACAAAGAACAAAAATGGGTTTATTCCGGTGCTGCATTGGCTATATTAAACATTATTGTTTTTTCATCGTTGTTTACAAACAGACCCATAGGAGCTTCGACAACGTTCCCATACTTAGGCGATTTAATTACAGGTCAGGTTAATAATGAATATTTTAACAAAATTAAAGTGCCAGGCAATTGGGAAATGATTTTTTTATCGGGAGCATTTTTATCCGGATTTCTAATTTCTTCAATTAAAAAAGATTTTAAAATTACATTGCTTCATGAAAATTGGATTAAATACAAAGGTTCGTCAAATTTAAAACGAATTGTTTGGGCATTTTTAGGGGGATTTGTTTTAATCCTTGGAGCAAGAATTGCCGGCGGTTGTACAAGCGGTCATATTTTATCCGGCGGTATGCAATTAGCTTTCAGCAGTTTGTTTTTTGCTGTTTTTGTATTTATCGGTTTGTTGCTAACGGGTAAATTCTTCTATAAAATAAATAATGCTTGATAAATTTATTTTCCAAAGGTAATTTTTTTTGTACCTAAACAAAAACAATTTTACGAAAAATTTGCCTTGTAAAACGAAATAAAAAATGTGTTCAATTATTAACAATCAAATAAGCACCGGTAAGTAAAATAATTGTTGCAAAAGATTTTTTTATTAATGTACTTTCGGCAAATAATTTTCCGCCAAATAATGTAGCAAAGAATACGGATGTTCGTTTTACCGATAAAACCAAAGCAACAGGTGCAATTTTTAAAGCTTCAATTTGTGTATATCTGTAACCGATTGTTAAAATCGAAACCAGTAAAATCCAAATTAGTATATTTTTATTGATTTTCTTAAAAATCAAAACAGGATTTTTCTTTTTTAACAGAATAAAAATTAAAAAGTTTATTGCCAAAAATAATTGTTGTAATCCCACAAAAACAGTTGGCTTAAGATGATAATTTCGTAAAAGTATTTTATCCGCAACCGAAGATATGGTAAAAAGTAATAAGGCATAAATTATGTAATTGTGATACTTGGATTTAATAAAAACATTAAATGGCTCTAAGATTTTTTGATTTTTTTTAACCTCAAGGATATAAGTTCCCATTAACAATAATACCATTCCTATTATTTCAATTAAATTAAGTTTTTCACCTAAAAAGAAAAATGCAAAAAAAGCAACCATGCCCGGTGTTAAAACCAACAAAGGAAGCGCTCTGCTTATTTCCATGTTTTTTATTGCCAGCATTACGTTTAAAAATGCCAAAGCACCAATAACGGTTTTTATATAAAGAATTAAAAGATTGGTTACGGTAATTCCTGTAATATCCTTGCTAAAGAAAACAATTGCAGCAAAAAACAGATTGAAAACAGAAAGTACAAATGAAAATTCAAGTGCATCAATATCAAAAAGAATTTTCTTTTGACTTATAGCTGCTGCAGCGGATAACAACGCCGAAAGAAATGCCGGAATATACCAGTCCATGTTTTTAATTATTCAGATTATGTTTTTCTTTTATTTATAAACATAAAACTTATAAAAAACTTATTATTTATACTTTTCATAATTCTTGTATAAATAAAAAAAGTTAGAACGGAATAAAAATTATAAATAAGAACTCGCCAATAAATAAATCATTCAAACAGATTAATCTACCAAACTTTTTTAATTCAATTTTACTTTTTTCTCAATATTTTTTATCAGACTACCATCTTTTACAATTTTTAAAACTTTCTGAATATCAAGATGCAATTCTCTATCGTGTTCAAGCGGGGGAACAACTTTTCTTATTTGAATGTGTGCTTCGGAAGTTCCCAAGCCGCACTTCAACGGTTTAAGAAATTCAATACCTTGCGAGGCACTTAATAATTCAATGGCAATAACAGTTTGAACATTCTTAAGAATTTGATAACATTTTCTTGCGGCAATTGAACCCATTGAATTATGATCTTCTTGATTAGCTG
>JALSTL010000025.1 GCA_026983755.1 Melioribacteraceae bacterium
AATATTACCACCTTTATTCTTTATAAGTTCCAAATATTTTTGAAGCACTTTTTTAAAATCAATAATCCCTGTAGTAGGAACGTGGATTGCTTTTGTTCCGTTTGCATTCGGCTCAAAATCTTTAATTTCTTCTTTGTTCAAAATTCTAAGATTTTCAATATTGTTTTGTTTGCCTCTTTCAAATATCTTATTAAGTTCTATTTCCTCATTGGTATTTGTAGCAACAATAATTTTCCCGCAAATGTTATATTCAATATTATTTTTATTGCAAAAATCCAAAAGTAATCTGTTTCCTTTTCTGCAATTTTCCGCTTTCAAACTTCCGGGTGTGTAGTAAATTCCGGAATGTATAACTCCGCTATTGTTTCCCGTTTGATGTTTACCAATTTCATTTTCTTTTTCTAAAATTATAATTTTATTGTTATGATTTTTTTCCAGCAAACTTAAAGCAGTTGCCAAACCAACTATACCGGCACCTATAATAATAAAATCGTATTTCAATTTTGCTCTGTTAATATTTTGATGATTTGGGTAAAACAAGTCCTACTAAAAACCCTAACCCCCAACTAAAATGTGTTAAAAAAATAAGAACAGGTAGAAAAATAAAATATTTCATTTTTTTTGGGAACACTGCAATAAAAGATGCAATCAAATTTAAGGTAAAGTAAACAATCAACATTCCAATAAAAAGATAAAAAACCGTTTTACTAAAAGCGCTAAAAATAAAACCGAATATCAAAGCCACAACAAAAAGCGGCGGAATTAAATGCAAAAGTTTTATCGAATCAAAATGTTTTTTTAGAACGTTGACGCGTAAAATTCCATATCTGAAAATTTGTTTAACATAGCTAAAAACGGAATCACGCGGATAATAATAACTTTTAATTTTAGGTGAATAAAAAATTTTATGCCCGGCTTGTCTGATTCTCCAATTAAATTCAGCGTCTTCGGAAATTGCAAATTCTTCTTCGAAGTAACCCACTTCATTAAAAAGTTCTTTTTTGTAAGCGGCATACACAACCGTATCTACATACTGTTCGTTATCGCTCCATCTGTATGCGGCACTTGCCATAGCAAAGGGAATTTCCATAACTATGCCTATCAAATTTTGAATAAAATTATTGCCTACATTTATTTGAGTTCCTCCGGTTACTTTAACATTTTTTTCATTTAAGTATTGATTATTTAATTTAATAAAATTCTTATCCAATTGAGTATGCGCACCTAAAATAATAACAACATCACCCGAAGAATTTTTAATTCCTATGTTCAATGCTTGCGGAGTTTTTTTTGACGGATTATCAAGAACCGTAATATTGCTATGTGCCTTTTGTAGATTATAAAGAATTTTTCTTGTTCCATCTTCGGAAAACCCGTCAACTATAATTATTTCGATTAAATTGTTATTATAGTTTTGTTCTTCTATTGAATCAACACATTTTTCTATGTAATCTTTTTCGTTTCTGCAAGGGATGACGATTGAGAATTTCATTTCCGGCAAAACATTCATATTATTTTGGATCATAATCCGATTAAAAATTTTTTAAATAATATTAAATATACAATAATTTGGAATGTTATATCATGTAGAATATTATAAGTTAAAACAAAAAAGCCATTCAGAAATGAATGGCCAAAATAATTTATGCTTGAATTTATTTATAAAGTTTTCATAACTCTTGCGGGAACACCGGCAACAACAGTATTTGGCGGAACGTCTTTTGTAACAACCGCACCGGCACCAATTACGGAATTTTCACCTATTGTAATTCCACCCATAATTGTAGATGAAGAACCTATAGAAACTCTATCTTTAATAAATGTTTCAATTAGTTCCCAATCATCTTCGGTCTGCATACTTCCGTCGGGATTAACTGCACGCGGAAACTTATCGTTAATAAATGTTACATTGTGTCCAACAAAAACGCCGTTACCAATATGAACACCTTCGCAAATAAATGTGTGAGAAGAAATTTTACAATCAGAACCAATAGTAGCTCCTTTTTGAATTTCCACAAAAGTTCCCACTTTTGTTCTGTCACCTATTGAGCAGCCGTAAAGATTTACAAAATCAAAAATTTTTACATCTTTACCAAGCTTCACATTATTGATATTTTTCTTTTCCATTTTTACCCGTATTTATTTTTAAACCATTTCAGTTTGATTTATTTCTATTAAACGACCTCTATGTTTGATAGATTCTTCACTTGCTTCAAGGATTTTAACAACTTCCAAACCGTCTTTCCCATTTGTAAGAGGATCTCTTTTTTCTTTTATTGCTTGAATGAATTCGTTAGCACCCAAGGCTAATGCTTCGGTAGCTTCCACTTTGGGCGAATACATATCACCCATTCTATATTGAGCCAATACTTGATGAATTTTTTCGGGAATTTTCAGTTCAACACCGGCATCGTAAACTTTAATTTTTTCAAAGTTTTCCATATCATCAAAAACAAGCATTTTTTTATCGCCGCCAATAACCATTTTTCTAATTTTAACAGGTGATGTCCAATTAACATGGAAATGAGCAAAACTATTGTTTTCGAAATAAACGGAAAGATGTGCAACACTTTCGTGTTCGTAATAATTAGCAACACCGTTTGCAGTAACGGCAACAACTTTTTCGTTAGGCATTAGAAAATTCATAATTGAAAGATCGTGAGGAGCTAAATCCCATATTACATTTACATCGTGTTGAAAAAGACCAAGGTTAATTCTAACCGAATCAAAGTATTTTATCTCACCAATTTCACCGGAATCAATTAATTCTCGCATTTTTCTAACTGCACCGGTGTAAATAAATGTGTGATCTACAAAAATTCTTAATCCTTTTTGTTCGGCCAATTCATTTAATTCTATAGCTTGTTGAGAAGTTGCGGTAAAAGGTTTTTCCACCCAAATATTTTTACCGGCTTCCAACGCCATTTTTCCAAATTGAAAATGAGTACCTACAGGTGTGGCAATAGCAATAATTTGAACATCTTTTTTTAATAGTTCATCATAATTACTTAAAACCTCAACTGTCGGGAATCTGGATTTAATAAAGTTACGTCTCGATTCACTTAAATCGCATCCGTAAACTTTTTCCACCTCCGGATGAGCAGAAAAATTCCGTACTAAATTTGGTCCCCAATATCCTAAACCTAAAATACCTACTTTCATTTATGACCTCAATTTGTTTAATTATTTACTATTTAAAATTAAATATAATTATTTATTTGAAAAATTCATGAATTTTTTCCGAAACATAATTTATTTGTTCATCTGTTAATTCAGGGAACATGGGTAAAGACAAACCTTGTTCGGCAAGTTCTTCGGCAACGGGAAAATCTCCTTTGTGATAACCGAGATCGGCAAAACATTTTTGTTCGTGTAACGGAATTGGATAATGAAGACCGCTGGCAATATCATTTTCTCCCAAATATTTTTGTAAAGCATTTCTTCTTTCGCTTCTCTCCTTGCCTTCTTCCCCTTTAACTTGAATTACAAATAAATGATAAACATGTTTCGAGTAATCCATTTCGGTAGGAAGTTTAATTTGGTCAATATCGGAAAGTAATTCACGGTATTTGGCGGCAACTCTTCTTCTTCCGTCTGTCCACTTTCCAAGATGTTTTAATTTTACGCCAAGTACTGCTCCTTGAATACCTTCCATTCTATAATTATGACCGTACATTTCATGATGATATTTTTCCAAAGCACCATGATCTCTAATCATCTTAAATTTTCTGGCTAGTTCTTCGTTGTTTGTTGTAACAGCTCCGCCTTCTCCGTAAGCACCTAAATTTTTACCCGGATAAAAGCTAAATGAACAAGCATCGGATAATCCTCCGATTCTTTTTCCTTTATATTCCGCAAAATGAGCTTGAGCTGCGTCTTCGACTAAAAACAAATTATGTTTTTCGGCTATTGCTTTTAACGGATCCATATCGGCAGGCTGACCGTATAAATGAACGGCAACAATTGCTTTTGTTTTGGGTGTAATTGCAGCTTCAACTTTTGCAGGGTCCAAATTATAACTTTCGGGATGACAATCAACAAAAACCGGAGTAGCACCGCAAAGTGTAGCACCCCAAGCTGTTGCAATAAAAGTGTTGGCCGGAACTATAACTTCATCACCGTGAGTAACACCCAACCCCCAAAGTACAATATGATTTCCGTCTGTTCCGGCGCTTACGCCGCTACAATATTTTACATTATGTTCTTTGGCAAATTCTTCTTCAAAATTAAATACCGGTTTTCCCATTACGTAGGCTGTGTTATCCAAAACATCAAAAATTGCAGGTAAAACTTCTTCTTTAATTGAATTATATTGTGCTTTAAGATCTAAGAAAGGAACTTTCATATAATTTAACCTCTGTTTTGTGAAATATCAAAATAATTATAATTGTAATAAGTAGAATTTTTTTCTATAAACCAAATATTATTTTAAATTATAAGCATTTTAAGACAAAATTGTGATTTAAAACAATACATTTCAACTTTATTTTTGTGAATTTTTGTCTCAGAATGAGGATTTATTTTTAATATACTGTCTCATTTAGGTATTGTCGGATTTTTTTTTGAATTTTTTATTTATGTTCCGGTTTATTTTTAGATTATGGAAATTATTTTGATGTACTTAAAAAATAATACTCCGAAGGTGTTAGAAAAGTAACATTTTTAGCTTCCAGATATTCAATTATTTTATTAAAAACATTAAATTTTTCATCATCCCACATGTTCGGATGTATTTGGAAGGTTAAAAGTTTTTCATCAGGCAAATAATTATTTATAAATTTTTCGTAAATAGGATGTCCGTATGGAAATTCAATTT
>JALSTL010000026.1 GCA_026983755.1 Melioribacteraceae bacterium
TTAAGAAAGAAATACCCGATTTGGGAAGATGTACGTAAAGCCAAAAGAGCTTCAATAGAAAAAGAAATAAAAATTGCCGGATTAAGTTTGCAAAAATCCAAAGCTATAAAAAATTTGTTAACCGAATTGCATAAAAAAGAAAAATCATATTCGTTAAGCAAAGTAACAAAAGCGACATCAAAAGAAGCTATAGAGTATCTTACAAAGTTCAACGGCATTGGTGTAAAAACAGCAAGTTGCGTTTTACTTTTTGCATTGGATAGAGATATTTGTCCGGTAGATACGCATGTTCATAGAACACTTAACAGAATTGGTTTGGTAAAAACAAAAACCCCTGATAAAACATTTCTTAAAATTAATGAAAATTTTCCTCCTAAAATTGCACATTCGTTTCATACTAATTTAATAAGATTGGGAAGAGAAATTTGTACACCGAAAAATTATAATTGTAAAGTTTGTCCGTTATTAAAGATTTGTAAATTTAAAGAAAAAATTAAGAAAAATAAATTTCAACCTAAGAAAAAGGAATTTATGCTTTTGGATAATGTATAATATTGAGTTAAATCACACTAAAATTTTTATAGTGATAAATAACAAAGAAAAATTTGTTATATTAATTAACTTCATTATTTTAATAATAAGTCAAAATATCGGAGATTAATTTTTTTATGAGTAAAAAGTATGATATTGCAATCTTAGGAGGCGGACCCGGTGGTTACGTTGCGGCAATTAGAGCCTCTCAACTTGGATATTCAACTTGCGTTATAGAGAAAGATAACCTAGGTGGAATTTGTCTTAATTGGGGTTGCATTCCAACAAAAGCATTATTAAAAAGTGCGGAAGTTTATGATTTGATAAATAACAAGTCTAAGGACTTTGGAATAAATGTAGAAAATGTAAGCTTTGATTTTGCTAAAATAATTAAGCGAAGCAGAACAGTTTCTAAAAAGGTTACAAAAGGAATTGAATATCTTTTTAAAAAGAATAAAGTGGAAAGAATAAAAGGCTACGGTAAACTAACAGCTGTAAATGAAATAACCGTTTTTGACGAAAATCAAAATAAAACGGAAAAAATTACTGCGGATAAAATAATTATTGCAACCGGAGCAACTACAAAATCAATATCTGCAATTCCGGTTGATAGAAAAAAAATTATTACCAGTTCGGAAGCAATGACTTTGGAATCTAATCCCGGAGAAATGATAATAGTTGGCGGCGGAGCAATAGGCGTGGAATTTGCCTATTTTTATTCTGTATTGGGAACCAAAGTAACAATAATTGAGATGCTTGAAAATATTTTACCAATTGAAGACCAGGAAGTTTCCAAAGTTGTTGAAAGTAGTTTTAAAAAACGCGGTATAGAAATACTTACCGATACAACGGTTGAAAAAGCCGAAGTAAAAAATAAAAAAGTGGAAGTTACCATAAAACAAAATAACAAAGAAAAAAAATTATCTGCCGATATAGTTTTAAATGCAATTGGTGTAACCGGAAACATTACCGGTTTTGGCTTGGAAGAATTAGGAATTGAAACATATAAAAACCACATAAAAGTGAATAAAGAAACATACGAAACAAATGTAAAAAACATTTATGCAATAGGAGATGTTATCGGACCTCCTTGGTTGGCTCATGTTGCTTCGGAAGAAGGAATTAAATGCGTAGAAAAAATAAAAGGAATCAAAACTCCGCCTTTGGATTACGATTCAATACCGGGTTGTACATATTGTTTACCGCAAGTAGCATCTATAGGATTAACCGAAGCAAAGGCATTGGAAAAAGGTTATAAAATTAAAGTTGGTAAATTCCCCTTTTCCGCCAGCGGTAAATCTGCTGCAATAGGAGAAAGGGAAGGTTTTGTTAAAATTATCTTTGATGAAAAATACGGCGAACTTCTCGGAGCACATATTGTAGGAAGCGAAGCTACTGAATTGATTGCGGAACTTGGGCTTGCCAAAACAATGGAAGCGGATTTCAAAAGTATTGTTAACACAATTCATGCACATCCGACATTATCTGAATCCATTATGGAAGCCGCAGCTAATGCTTATGGAGAATCTATTCATATTTAAGAATTTAACAATTAAAGTTTAATTTACTTTTATTACTTTTTATTTTTTAACATTAGCATAGTATAATTGTTTAGTATAAACTGTGTATGATAACTAATTATAAGACCGAAATATTTTAAAGTTATGAAATCAAAAAAAAGGAAACTATTAGTTTATGATCTCGGATTAATCGAATATGAAAAAGCATGGAAAATTCAAAAAGAGCTTCATCGCAAAAGAATATTGGGAAAAACAAATGATACTCTTTTAATTTGCGAACATCCGCATACTTACACTTTAGGCAAAATAGCCGAAAAAAAAAACTTGTTGTTAAATAAAAAAGAACTTCAACAAAAACACATTGCTGTTTTTGATATTGATAGAGGAGGTGATATAACATATCACGGACCGGGGCAAATAATCGGTTATTCAATTTTAAATTTAACGGATTGGAAAAAAGATGCTCATTTATATTTGCGTTCGCTTGAAGAAGTGCTTATAAAAACATGTTACAATTACGGTATAAACAATGCTACAAGAAAAAAAAATTATACAGGTGTTTGGATAAACGATAGAAAAATTTGTGCTATAGGAATTAAAATAAGCCGCTGGATTACAATGCACGGTTTTGCTTTCAATGTTAATACGGATTTAAAATATTTTGATGGAATCATACCATGTGGTATTAAAAATAAAGAAGTTACATCTTTAGATAAAGAGTTGAATAAGAAGAAAAACATAAATGAAGTTAAAGAAAAAGTAATAAAAAATTTTATTAGTGTTTTCGAATATGATGTTATTAATAACAAAAGTTTTAGTACAAAATTAGCTTAAATAAAATATAAACAAGAAAAAATATAAATGTTTATACAAGGAAGAAATATGAAAAAGAAAGAGAACACAGAAATACTTAAAACAAAAAATAAAATAAGTAATAAAAATAAAATTTCTGCGGTAAAACTTGATGGAAGTGCAAATAAAGAATTAATTGATATTCTTAAACTGATGTACACATCAAGAACATTGGATTATAAAGTAATGAATTTGCTAAAACAAGGTAAATCGTATTTTCATTTGCCGGCAGCGGGACACGAAGCAACCCAAATAGCTTTTGGAAAAGTAATGAAACCCGGTTATGATTGGGCTTTCCCGTATTATCGCGATATGGGTTTTATGTTGGGTGTTGGAGTTAGTATAGAAAAAATTTTAATACATCAGTTGGCAAAAGCAACCGATTCAATGTCCGGCGGAAGACAAATGCCTTGTCATTGGGCTTCGAAAGAATTTAATATTCCTGCACAATCAAGTCCTACCGGAACACAATTTTTACAGGCAGTTGGAACGGCTCTATCGAATAAAAAATCGGGACATAATTCGGTAACTTATGTAAGTAGCGGAGACGGAACAACCAGCGAAGGAGAATTTCACGAAGCAGTTAATTGGGCAAGTCGTGAAAAAATTCCCGTAGTTTTTGTAATCCAAAATAACAAATGGGCAATATCTGTTCCGGTAGAAAATCAAACCGCCGGTAAAAATTCATCTATAGCAGCCATGATGTCCGGTTATGAAAATTTATTACGCTACTCGGTTGACGGAACCGATTATATAAAAATGCACAAAGTTGCCGAAGAAGCATTTGAATATGCTCGCAGCGGTAAAGGTCCGGTTCTGGTAGAAGCAAAAACAATACGCTTGCTATCACATTCAACTTCTGATGACCAAGCAAAGTACAGAACCAAAGAATCGATTGAAAAAGATGCCGCTAACGATCCCATAGAAAAATTTTCCAAGCTTTTGATAAGCAAAAAAATTATCAGCAAAGAAGATTACGAAAAATTAAAATCTGAAATTACAAATAAAATAAATCAAGCAGCAGATGTAGCTTTGTCCAATCCGGATCCCGATATATCAACCGTATCAAAATATGTTTTGGACGAAAGCGGGAAACGTGAAAATTTGGAATATAATAAAACTAAAAACAAAGGAGTTCCAATTGTAATGGTAGATGCTATAAATCATGCTCTTCACGAAGAAATGAAAATAAATGAACAAATTTATGTTTTTGGTGAAGATGTTGCAGATGATAAAGGAGGTGTGTTTACCGCAACCAAAGGTCTATCATCGGTATTCGGGAAAGTAAGGGTTTTTAATTCTCCTCTTGCAGAAGCCAGTATAGTAGGAGTTGCAATTGGAATGGCTTTAACAGGTAAAAAACCATGCGTGGAAATTCAATTCGGAGATTACATTTGGCCGGCTTTTATGCAAATTAGAGACGAACTTGTAATGTACCGTTATCGCTCAAATAATAAATTTGCCGCTCCCGTTGTTATTCGTGTTGCCGTTGGCGGATATATAAACGGAGGACTTTATCATTCCCAGAATATAGAAGGTTTTTTTGCACACATGCCCGGACTTTTAATTGCTTATCCTTCTAATGCTGCCGATGCAAAAGGACTTTTAAAAACAGCTCTAAGACTAAATGATCCTGTGTTGTTTTTAGAACACAAAGGTTTGTACAGACAAAGTTATGCAACCAGACCTGAACCGGATGCAGATTATCTTGTTCCCTTCGGAAAAGCAAATATTACAAGAGAAGGTGAGGATGTTACCGTTATTACCTACGGAGCAATGGTTCACGAAACCGAATTTGCCGCAAAAAAACTTTCCGAAGAAGGATACTC
>JALSTL010000027.1 GCA_026983755.1 Melioribacteraceae bacterium
CGGATAAATACTCAATTAATTCATCATAAGTTATATCGCTGCCAACTTCCAATTTTGTTGTATTTTTTTCAACTTCTTTACGCGAAGGTAATTTTACTTTGAGCAAATCATAGGTAGAAATAACAATTGATGATTCTTTTGTGTTAATAGTAGTAAGTTTTTCTTGAATTGTATCGGCATCCAATTTATCTATTGGAACAAGTTTTTCATCCAAACCTAAAATGGTCAACTCTACATTTAGTTCATTAACAAATTCTCTGGAAGGCAGTAATACAATTATCTGTTTTTTATTCGATGATAATATATTAAGAAAAATAGATTTTGCAGAACCGGACAAAATTGAGGTATCAAAAATATTTTCTTCTGAATATTTTTTTTCTACTTGAGTTAAAAGATTTTTAAATAAAAATAAGTTTTCGAACTTATGTAAAAATTTATTTTGCATAATTTTAAATATAAAATACCGGCTCCTCTATGTAAGGAAGAGGTCCGTTGTTAAAGTTAATAAGCATTTATTGCCTTAACCATTTATATACTAATAATAAATTTAACATTTATTGAATTAAAGATTTATGTATATTTTGAGTAAAGTTTTTATTAAAAAAAATATGGATAATTTATGAGATTACTTTCGGCAAAAAATCACTTAAAACTTACACCCGAACAATTAAAACTTGCATGCAATACGGAAGAATTTGAATTCGATTCAACAACTTCCATAGAACCCATTCACGGAATAGTAGGACAGGAACGGGCTGTAAAAGCTTTGAAAGTAGGTGTTGATATAAAAGGTCCCGGTTATAATATTTTTATTACCGGTTTATCCGGTACCGGAAAACTTTCTTCGGTTAGAAAAATTTTAACCGAATTTGTTAAGACCAAACAAAAACTTTATGATTATGCTTACGTTTACAATTTCAGAGACGAAGACCATCCTACACTTTTGGTTTTTCCAACCGGCAAAGGGAAAAAATTCAAACATGATTTGGAAACTACGATAAAATTTTTGCAAGAAAATATTCCCCAAATTTTAGATACCGAACCATTTTTAACTAAACGGAAAGAACTTGTTAAAAATTTTGGCAATAACCAAAAACAGTTGATGAGTAAGTTTCAAAAAAAATTGGAGAAAGACAATTTAACATTAGGTGAAATAAAAGTTGGAGACGTTGCACGTCCGGAATTGCTTGCTGTTATTGACAATCAAGTTTATTACATTCAACAACTCGATGAACTTGTTGAGCAAAAAAAAATCACAAAAAGGAAAGCAAATACAATTGTTAAAAAATATACCGAACATCAAGATGAACTACAATCTGTTTTTAAAGAAAGCTTAAAATTGGCACAAAATTTTAACACAATGTTAAACAAGTTGGAAACAAAAGCCGTAACAGATTTGGTAAATGTTACCTTTGAACAATTAAAAAATAAATACAAGCAAAAGAAAGTTAAAAAATTTTTAGACCGTGCAGAAAACAGTATTTTTAAAAATTTAGAAATATTTAAACGAAACCCAAACGTACCAACACCGCAAGACGGACAAGCACTGCAAGTATTAAAAAACTATAAAGTTAATTTGATTTTGGATAACTCCCGCACAAAAAAAACGCCTGTTGTAATAGAAACATCTCCTACTTATACAAATCTTTTCGGAATGATTGAAAAATATAACGACGGCTCGGGTATATGGTATTCCGATTATACTCAAATTAAAGCCGGTTCAATTTTAAAAGCAAACGGCGGATACATAATTTTGAAAGCATACGATATTATTAGCGAACCGGGAGTATGGAAAACATTGAAAAGAGTTTTGTTATACGGACGTTTGGAAATTCAAGATAATGCCGGATTATTTCAAATTTCCCAAAGCGTTCTTAAACCCGAACCAATTGAAATTAATTGCAAAGTTATTTTAATTGGAAACAGCTACACATACTCATTACTTTCAAATTATGAAGACGATTTTAGTAAAATATTTAAAATCAAATCGGAATTCGATTATGAAATGCCGAGAACAGAACAAACACTTTTGGAATATGCGCGTGTTATTAAAAATCTTGTTGTAAAAGAACAACTAATGGAGCTTGATAATTCCGCTTTGGCAAAAGTAATTGAATACGGAGCAAGATTTGCAGGAACTAAAAACAAATTAACCACTCGTTTTGCATATATATCGGATTTGGTTAGAGAAGCAAATTTTTGGGCTAAAGATGTTGGTGAACAAATCCTAACGGCCGTACACGTTAAAAAAGCTTACGAAGCGGCAATAGAAAGACATAGTTTATACGAAAGCAAATTAAAAGAAATGATTAACGAAGAAACAATTTTAATAGAAACCGACGGTGTTAAAATTGGACAAATAAACGGTTTGGCGGTTTACGGAAGCGAATTTTATTCTTTCGGGAAACCTACAAAAATAACCGCATCGGTTTCTTTGGGAAACGGAAATATTATAAACGTTGAACGCGAAGCAGGATTAAGCGGAAGTTCGCATAACAAAGGTATTTTAATTATTACCGGTTATTTTAGAGAAAAATTCGGAAAAACCATTCCTCTTTCTTTTAATGCGAATATTGTATTTGAACAAAATTACGGAATGATAGACGGCGATAGCGCTTCGGTTGCCGAAATATCCGCATTAATTTCAAGTATTGCACAAGTACCTATTAAACAGCAATTTGCAATTACAGGCTCAATAAATCAAAAAGGAGAAATTCAACCCATTGGTGGAGTAAATGAAAAAATAGAAGGCTTCTTTGATATTTGTAAAAGTAGAAAACTTACCGGGAAACAAGGTGTTATTATTCCAATTCAAAATGTTAAAGATTTAATGTTAAAGGATGAAATAATTGAAGCTGTTAAAAAAAATGTTTTTTCCATTTATGCTATAGAAACCGTTGAAGAGGCTCTTGAAATATTAACAGGCTTTAAAGCAGGCATATTATTAAAATCGAATAAATATCAAAAAAATACTTTATATGGCGAAGTTGAAAAACAATTAAATGAGTTTAGAAAAAACCTTAAACACTCACCGGCTAACAAAAAGAAAACAAGTAAGAAAAAATCTTCCTCCTCCAAAACCAAGAAAAAGAAATAAAATGACAAGAACAATAAAGACAAAAATCCTTGCAACCATTGGTCCGGCAACAGATTCCGAAGAACAGCTTACAGCTTTAATAAATGCCGGTGTAAATGGTTTCCGTTTAAATTTTTCGCATGGAAATAAAAGATATTTTGAAGATTTATTTAACAAAATAAATAATGTATGCAAAGCAACGCAAAGACCTATTCCTATTCTGCAAGATTTACAAGGTCCAAAAATAAGAATAGGAAAATTAAAAGAGCCGGAAATTAAAATTACAACGGGCAATACAATTGAAATAACAATTGATGAAGTAATTGGAGATGAAAATAAAATATCTTGCTCTTATACTTCCCTTATATCGGATGCTTCCGTTGGCAATACTATATTGATTGACGACGGATTAATTAAGTTGGAAGTAAAAAAAATAAAAGAACGTTCTTTATTATGCAAAATTATTGATGGTGGTATATTAAAACCTAAGAAAGGAATGAACTTACCCGGAATGAAATTAAGCACACCATCGTTAACCGAACATGATAAAGACAATTTAAAATTTGCACTTCAATACCGCGTAGATTTTATAGCTTTATCTTTTGTTCGCTATGCAGAAGATATAATCCATTTGCGGGAATATTTGAATAAATTAGGTTATCAAAAACCAATAATTGCAAAAATAGAAAAACCGGAAGCGGTGGAAAATTTCGAATCTATTCTACAAGAAGCCGATGGTATTATGGTTGCAAGAGGCGATCTTGGTGTGGAACTTGCACCGCAACTGGTACCTATAATACAAAAAAATATTATAAGACGCTGTAATGCGGTTGGCAAACTGGTAATAACGGCAACACAAATGTTGGAATCAATGATTCACAACCCCATACCAACAAGGGCGGAAGCTTCGGATGTTGCAAATGCTGTTTTAGACGGAACTGATGTTGTAATGCTTAGCGGAGAAACCGCTACAGGTAAGTTCCCTACTGAAACCATTAAAATTATGAAAGATATTTTACTATCCACAGAATCTCAATCGCAATTTCAACATAAAGTAAAATACGATATTCCAAAGTCTTCAATTGACAATTTTTTTGATGCAACAGGGAAAGGATTTTCCGAAATTTCCAATCAAATAAATGCTAATGCCATTGTTGTTTTTACACATCTTGGAAGGAAAGCTAAAATTCTTGCCAAATTTAATCCGGATGCTCCTATTTTTGCATTCTCAAATTCTTTTGAAACTCTTAATGTTTTGAATCTATACAAAGGAATAACACCGCTTTTTATGGAAAATATTGATAACGACAAAGAATGTTTGTTAAATTCAAAAAAATATCTTTTAAAAAATAATTTTTGCAAAAAAGGTGATTTGTTACTATTTACAGCCGGTGCACCTATTTCGGAAAAATCAAGAAAAAGCTGGCTTTATTTTGATTTTGCTTAAATATTACTTATCTAAAATAAAGCCGCTAATTCGCTAATGTTTTTATTAATGTATCAGCGGCTTAATTTAATTAAATACTGGCTTTTAACATCCAAATAGATTTTTCCAACCAAGCAATATTCCCATCAGCAAGTGCTTGAGTAGTTACATCTCCATTATTTTCAGCTAACTCCGATGTTTTTTTGAATTCCTTTAACAAATAAT
>JALSTL010000028.1 GCA_026983755.1 Melioribacteraceae bacterium
AAATAAGAGAATATAACATATAGCCTCGCCATACGCAATTGCGTATGTTTGAATGTTGGTGGTCATTTAACACCAATAGAAAAAATGAATAAGAAAAATATTGTACAAAAAATTTTATACTTTCCATTAACAAAAATAATAATAGGATTTATTGTTGTTGTCGGAATAGTTGGATTGGGACAGTTTTTTGTTCAAAAAATTTTAGAACTAACCAGTCTTGATAAAGATTTAAAAAATTTAACAAGTGGAATTATTGTTTCCATTCTTCCAATTATTTCATATTCAGTTCTATTTAAATTTTATGAAAAGAGAAAAATTACAGAATTTTCAAAAAAGGGTTTAACAAAAAATATAATAATTGGAATTCTTTTAGGAGCGATATTACAATCATTAACAATTCTAGTAATATACTTAAAAGGAGGATATTCTGTCATATCAATAAATCCTATTCTTTTTGTTATTCCACCTTTGACAATGGCTATTACTTCTGCAATAATTGAAGAAACTTTATTGAGAGGAATAGTTTTTAGAATTTTGGAAGAAAAATTAGGTAGTTATATTGCCTTAATAATTTCTGCTGCTTTATTTGGACTATTACATCTCGCAAACCCAAACAGTTCCTTAATAGTTGGAATTGGATTGGCAATTCAGGCAGGATTATTACTTGCAGCAGCTTATATGTATTCCAAGGATTTATGGTTTCCTATTGCTATTCATTTTGCCTGGAATTTTACACAATCGGCAATTTTCGGAGCAAATGTTTCCGGAAGTGCAATCTCTAAGACATTAATAACTTCTAAAATAACAGGAGCGGAATGGTTTACCGGTGGTCAATTTGGTCCGGAAGGTTCAATTCAATCAACACTATTTTGTTTAATCGCAACAATTATTCTTTTAATTTTAAGTAATAGAAAAGGAAATATAATAAAACCATATTGGAAGAAAACAATCTACCGCTAACAAAAAATATAGTGCATGTCTGATAGTACTAAAATTCACAATGTTATAATAAATAAACACAGTACAATGATAAACAGTAATTTGGAAAACCGACACAACTCATACACGTAACCTTTAGCTGCAAGGCAAAAAAGTAAAACCAAGGATGAAAGAAATATTGTTAGCATGTAGAACAAAAAAATGCCACTTCAACAAGCATATACACCATCCCGTTCTGCAGAGGTGTTTGCAATTTGCACAAATCAAAGCTTGACCCAAAATTTACAAAAGAGTCTGTTCTTGCCTCTACAAAGAATAAAGATTATTACAAACTTGAAAAAATAAATTGTAATGAATAAAACCCGATACAAACAAAGTTTAAACCCGAATTAAGTAATAGAAAAACAGAATAGCTTAAACTATTGCAATAAAAACAATTATTCTAGTGCAAAGCATTAGGAATGGTTAAACTAAAAAGTCCTTTTAACCTATTGCATATTAAAGTTTTATAAACAATTTATAAATTCCAAAGCATAATTTGGATTAAACCATTTACACAAAAGTTTTTACACTACGTATATGATTAAAAATAATTTCAAATAATTGATCAAGTTGAGAAAAATCCGGTATTACCAAATGAGCACCGGCTTTAATTAAACGTTCCCGCTTTTTTACATTTAGTCCGTATCTTCGTATTTCATCGGAAGCAACACCTATGCAAAGTGCTCCAACTTTTCTACCTTCTCTTATTTCTACAGGACCATCACCTATAACCATTAAATTATTTCCGGTGTTATTACTTTCTTTAATTATACGTTCAATTACAATTTTTTTTGCATCACCAATTTCATTTCCTTTTGAACCGAAAATACCGCCGTTAAAGAAATTAGCATAACCCAAAACAGATGCTTCTTCAATAACATTTTCTTCGTCGGTTCCGCTTGCCAAATAAAGAGTTAAATTTTTTTCCCGTAATTTTTCCAGTAAACTTACCGAACCAAGCATAGTATATTCGGTTATTCCTCTTTCACCTTTATTAAAACGTTTTATTCTATCGTTAACACTTACCATCAATCGTTCCAAATAAATGGCTTTATATTCAGCCGCCGTTTTAATTTCGGATTCTTTAACATAACCTTCTTCTCTAACCATTTCAACCAAACCTTGCATTTGCACAATGGTTTGTATGCCTGTTGTATCATCAATAAATCGTGAACATTTCTCCGTTAAAGCATGAAACTCTTGTGTGGATAATTTATTTTTATTATTACCGCAAATCGAATCAATCATTACAGGTAACATTACTTCTTCCCAACCTTGACGCAAGGTGGATATTGTTCCGTCATGATCCAATATTACTTTCTCAATATTTTTTTTATTTATCTCTTCAACTATTTCTATATCGGTGTTTTTATAGTATTTGGCTTTTCTGATATCTCTTGCCAATTCAAAGTTATGTACTTCATTTGTTGTTTCCATTGATTCCTTTTTTTTAATAACATTTTTTGCTTAATATTTTAACTTTTTTAACTTAAAGTTTCGTCTATAACTTGACAAACTATATGTCCGATTAGAATATGCATTTCTTGGATTCTCGGAGTATCGTTTGAAGGGACAACAATATTCAAGTTACAAACATCATTAAATTTTCCTCCGTCTTTACCGCTAAATCCGACTAACTTACATCCGATTTTTTTACCTTTTTTGAATGCACGAATAACATTTTGGCTATTACCGGTTGAAGAAATTCCAATCAATAAATCCCCCTCATTCCCTAAAGCTTCCAATTGTCTTTCAAAAACTTTTTCGTAACCGAAATCATTTCCAATTGCGGTTAATGCCGAAGTATCTGTTGTTAAGGCAATGGCAGGCAAAGCTTTTCGTTCAGCTTTATATCTTCCTGTTAACTCTGCAGCAATATGTTGAGCATCGGCAGCACTACCGCCATTGCCGAAAAGTATTATTTTTTTGTTGGCTTTAATCGTCTCTAACGCCAAATTACAGACTTCTTCTATATCACTCCGTAACAGTTCAATTACCTTTTCTATTGTCTTTTTATGCTGTGTCAATTCACTAATTATAATATTTTTCATAATTTCACTTTTTTGTTTACATTCCGTCTTTATTACTTCACAATTAATTATGTGATTATTTGATGTAAATTTATACACTGAAAACAACTAAAACAATATTATTCTGATAAGCGTTTTACGTATTTTTACAATAGAGTTTCTATTTTTTATTAAACCCTAACTTTAAGTTATTTTCAAAATAGTTTATTTGAAAAATTTAAAAATAATTTGATACAACTAAGTTCAATTATTTTGTAAAGTGTTAATATTTTAGTAAATTTTTGTTATCTTACTATTAAAAATTAAGAGAGAATAGTGACGCCTCAAGATGAAATAAAATTCTTAATACACTCACACGGAATAAAACAAAATTGGCTTGCAAAAAAACTTGGTATCAAACCTCAAACTTTATCATATCTTTTAAATGAAAGTCCCAAATTCGATGACCACCTTTACAAAACCATCAAAGATATTTTAGAAAACAATGAAACCGAACTTGATATATTTAACGGCTATGGAGATGCAAATTACGATCTTTTTGCCGATGAAAAACTTAGGATAGGTATTGGCGGAAGAATAAGAATTTTTGCCAAACGAAAATACGGTACCTTAAAAAAACTTGCCGAAGCGATGGATATTTCACCTCAGCAATTACATCAATATATAAGCGGAAAACGTGAACCGGGTTCCAGAATATTGTTAAAACTTTTAAGATTGGGTTGCGATATAAATTGGCTATTAAGCGGATCGGAATCCATTGAATCTTTTAAAATTGAAAAATTGGAACGTGAACTTAATAATTTGCAAAAAAGTTTAAATCAAATTTCCAGCCTTGTAAGAGGTCAACATTAACTTATTGAAAAGTTTTTATTGTATAAATCTTTCAACTATAATCATATAAAAAAGCAATCTCTGAAATATTAACTTTTCATATTAAATTCTAAGCATAGTCTAAACATACTAAGCGTAGTCGAAGTATGATTTTTGCTTTACCTCACATTGTAACATTCTACTATTTACTCTTTAATTTTTCAGAAGTTCCCAATAATATTAAATGCGGAAAGAGAGGGATTCGAACCCTCGGAACCCGTAAAGAGTTCAACGGTTTTCGAGACCGCCCCGTTCAACCACTCCGGCATCTTTCCGTTATTTATAAAATTATAAAAAAAATTTGATTGCCAAATTTACAAAAATGATTTGTAGAAAATAGTAAAAATATTTTTTAAAATGCTTCTAAATTAGTAATAAGAATCATATATTTGTAGTTTCAAATTCGGAGAGGTGCAGGAGTGGCTGAACTGGCACGCCTGGAAAGCGTGTGTACGGGCAACCGTACCGTGGGTTCGAATCCCACCCTCTCCGCTCTTTTATTCTGTTTTTTCTTTCTTTTCATTTCCCTACTATGCTCGTTCTACCGTAGGAATTCGTTTCGAGAAATCTCACCTGCTTTTCTTTTTTTTATTCTTTTTAATTTTTTATTTCGTCTGGTTAGTTTCATCTTGAAATTTAAAAGTGCATAATCTTTTATGTCCGAAAACAATACGGGTTTTAGTTAAGGAATAAATATTTAACAGATACTAATTTTAAACTAACGTAACAAAATCATCTTCTTAGTTTGCAAATAGCTTCCGTATTTAAGTTGATAGTAATAAACTCCGCTTGATAACTCCGAAGCATTAAATATTATTCTGTA
>JALSTL010000029.1 GCA_026983755.1 Melioribacteraceae bacterium
TATTTTTATCAACAGTCCAAATTAACTCTGTATCTATAATTGTTAAATTTGCTTTTTCCCCAACTTTGAAAAGGGGAACTTGCAAGTTTAAAATTTTACGAGGGTTTATAGATAATTTTTCAATCAGTTGTTCTAAGGTTAAATGTTTCTTTTTAACAAGTTCCGAAATTGCCAAGCCGAGTTGAGTTTCCAATCCTAAAATACCATTTGGAGCATCAATAAATTCCGCTTCTTTATCTTCAATTGCATGAGGAGCGTGATCGCTTGCAATGCAATCAATTGTACCGTCTTTTAATCCTTCAATAATTGCATCTACATCTTCTTGAGTTCTCAAAGGAGGATTCATTTTGTAATTAGTATCATAAGTTCTTAGTTCTTCATCCGTTAATGTAAAATGATGTGGTGTTACTTCTGCTGTTATATTTACTCCGCGTGTTTTGGCTTCTCTAACCAATTCAACGGATTTTTTAGAGCTTATATGTGCGATATGAATTTTTCCACCGATATAATCGGCTACAATAATATCTCTTGCTACGGTTAAATCTTCTGCTATAGTAGGGATTGCAGGTAAACCCAATTCCGTTGATATAGAACCTTCGTTCATAACACCAATAGATAAAGATTCGTCTTCGCAATGTTCAATAAGCGGTAAGTTATACATTTTTAAATATTCCAAAGCGTATCTTACTAATGCGGCGGTTTTAACGGCAACTCCATCGTCAGAAAATCCTACTGCACCGGCATCAACTAGTTCGGCTATCGGAGCCAAGCTATCGCCCTTTCTTCCTTTACTAACGGCACCGATTGGGTACACATTAACCAAATGATTTTTCGCTTTGTGTTTTATAAAATTAACAACTTCAGCAGAATCTATTGCGGGATTTGTATTCGGCATGCAAGCTATACCGGTAAAACCGCCTGCCGCAGCGGAATCTGAACCGGTTAAAACCGTTTCCGTATCTTCCTTGCCCGGTTCTCTTAAATGAACGTGCATATCAAACAAACCCGGCACACAATATTTATTTGTAAAATCATAAACTTCGGAAGTTGAATAATCACTTTCCGATATGTTCCCGATTTTTTTTATTATTCCGTTTTCGATTAATAAATCTTTCCGTTCGTTTATTTTTTGTCCGGGATGTAATAATGTTATTCCCTCTAAAATTAACTTCATTTTTCACCTAATCCCTTATTTAATTTTTTGTCCCTAATAAATAAAGTACAGCCATTCTAATTGCAACACCATTTGTAACTTGGTCTAAAATAATTTGATACGGTCCGTCGGCAACTTCGGAAGACATTTCCACACCACGGTTTATTGGTCCAGGATGCAATATTAAAATATCTTTATTATTTTTTTCTATTACATCGGAAGTTATACCGAAATAATTGTGGTATTCTCTTAACGAAGGGATACTACTTCCGGCATTTCGTTCAAGTTGAATTCTTAAAACATTAAGCACATCATTTTCTCTTGTTGCTTTATGAATATCAGTATAAACTTTAACTCCAAAAGTTTCCAAATTTCTCGGTATCATTGTTGGCGGGGCACAAACGGAAACTTCGGCTCCCATTGTTTTTAATCCGTAAATGTTCGAAAGAGCAACTCTGCTATGTCTTATATCACCAACTATACAAATTTTCAGTCCTTTTAATTTCCCTAATTTTTCTCTTATGGAATACATATCCAACAAAGCTTGTGTCGGATGTTCATGTTGCCCGTCTCCGGCGTTTATAATGCTTGCATTACTTATTCTGGTTAAGTACAAAGGAACACCTGCCGATTTATGCCGTACCACAATCATATCAATTTTCATTGCTTCTATATTTCTAACTGTATCTCTGAATGTTTCACCTTTTTTGGTGCTGCTTGTTGATGTGGAAAAATTTAACATATCTGCAGATAATCTTTTTTCTGCAAGCTCAAAGGAAAGTCTTGTTCGTGTGGAATTTTCATAAAATAAATTAACAACGGTTGTTCCTTTTAATGTTGGAACTTTTTTTATCGGTCTTTCCAAGACTTCGCGAAAAGTTACGGCTGTATCCAAAATTAATTGAATATCACTTTGAGCTATATTTTGTAAACCGAGCAAATGATTAATTTTAAGTGACATTTATCCTCTTTCGTTGTTTATTTCAACTAAAAAAACTGCATCTTCATCGTCAATTTCTTTCATCTTCACTTTAATTTCTTCATTCAAAGATGTTGGAATATTTTTACCGATAAAGTCGGCTTTAATTGGCATTTCGCGGTGACCTCTATCAATCAATACGCAAAATTGTATTGTTCTCGGTCTTCCCAAATCCATTAAAGCATCTAATGCCGCCCGTGTTGTTCTTCCGGTGTAGAGAACATCATCAATTAGAATAACATCTTTATCGGTTATATCGAATGTTATATCGGTAACGGAAACTTGAGGTTGTTTTAGTCGAGTTCTAAAATCATCTCTGTATAAAGTTGCATCTAAAATTCCAAGATTAGGTTCATTGCCATCTATTTCAACTATTTTTTTTAGTATTCTTCTTGCAAGAAATTCTCCTCTTGTTCTTACACCAACCAAAACAATATTTTCGGAACCTTTATTTCGTTCAAGTATTTCGTGAGCAAGTCTTGTAATTGTTCTTTGTAAACCAGTTTCGTCTATAATTTTTGCTTTTATTATCATATATAAAAAATCCTCATTGACTTACGTCGCTGAGGTTCTCCTATTTTTAATATTTTTTTTCATTTCCTTGATTATCTCACGGGATAAAATTAAAGGATTTTCTTTTGTTTAAAAATACCTGTTTCTTTTTTAAGTGTAAAGTAAAATTTCACATATTTTTATTTATTTACAAAAAACTTTTGATAAAAGTGATTTAAATGAATATAAAATATTAAACAAACTTAAATTCAATATGAAATATTTTAGGAAAAACAAAATAAAATAGGTGTTCTTAAATAATTATTTGCAAAATTATTATTTCTCTCCTAGGTTTCATTTTATTCTTTTTCTTAATTGAAGAACAAATTCCAAGATAAATCCCAAAGAAAATCCTATTACCGAAATCATTACATCGTAAATATTCAATAAAAAGAAGGCATTTTCCGATAATAAATAATTTACAAGTTTTACAAATAAAATTATTGAGAAGAAAATTGCGAAAGAATAAAAGCCCGTTTTAAGAGGCTCAAGGAAAAATAATTTTATTTTTCTTTCAACTGTTTTTTTACTGGAGGTTACCGATTCATCAAATAAATTTTTATCTGCAGTCATATTTATTTGCCTTTGTAACTATAAGAATGCCTCAGTATTAATACATATCAATATATTATTTTCTTTACAAAAAAAAAAGACTAAAACCCATTCATATCCCGAGTCTTTTTATATCTCAATATATCTTTTTTTGATGTTAGTCACAGCAATACATTTTAATTATAGTTTATTTGTTTAGGGAACAGGGAAATAAAATGATTGATTTGAAATGAAATGATTGATTTTGGAGGCTTTGTAAAGGTTCTTTTTATAAAGTAGTTTCATAAAATTTTAAAAAAATAAAATATTTTAATAATTTATAGTATAAATATTGATTTTTTAATATCAAATTATCAAAATGAAAGATAAAGAAACTATAGAAAATAATGAAGAAAAATTAACTGCATTAGGACAAAATGAAAAAAGCGGTTTAAAAACATTAAAACATTTTATATTAAAACCGTTTTTATGTGGAAGTATTACATTTTCAACTTTTCTTTTGGCAACAATAGCAATAGATTTTATTATAAATTTAAGTAAAAATAAATTTGAAATTAAAATAGAAACAATGACTTTATTTATTGCATTTCTAGGTTTTGTACTTGGTTTTGCTTACAGACTTTATAATAAAAAGGAAGATTAATTTATACACCGTTTGATTTTAACAACTCCACATTACAATTACATCTCAAAAAAAATTTTTCCGTTTTACAAATTCATAATTAATTTTATTTTATATTCGGAATAAAAATTAATAAATCTTCGGAGTAATAAATGGCAACCACCCAAGATGAAAAAAAAGTAATCTATTCGATGATTGGGGTCAGTAAGTATTATAATAATAAACCGGTGCTTAAAGATATTTATTTATCATATTTTTACGGAGCTAAAATTGGTGTGATAGGATTGAATGGTTCGGGCAAAAGTACGTTGCTGAAAATACTTGCCGGTGTTGATAAAGATTTTAACGGAGAAACTACAATCTCTCCGGGCTATACTGTTGGCTTGCTGGAACAAGAACCTCAGTTAGACGAATCAAAAACCGTTCGCGAAGTTGTTGAAGAAGGAGTTCAGGAAGTAGTTGATATTCTAAAAGAATATGATGAAATAAACGCAAAGTTTGCCGAAGAAATGACGGATGATGAAATGACAGAGCTTTTGGAAAAGCAAGGTAAAATTCAAGATAAATTGGAAGCAATGGATGCATGGGATTTGGATTCGAAATTAGATAGAGCAATGGATGTACTTGGTTGTCCGCCGGGAGATACACCTGTTAATGTAATTTCCGGTGGAGAAAGAAGAAGAGTTGCTTTATGCCGTTTGTTATTAAATAAGCCTGATATTCTTTTACTTGATGAACCTACAAACCATCTTGATGCCGAAACCGTTTTATGGTTGGAAGCCGAACTTAACAGATATCCGGGAACCGTAATTGCCGTTACACACGACAGATATTTTTTAG
>JALSTL010000030.1 GCA_026983755.1 Melioribacteraceae bacterium
GCGGATTTAATAGGAGTTCCTATTCAAATTATTGTTGGCGAACGTGGGTTAAAAGAAAATAATGTTGAAATAAAAATACGCTCTACCGGTGAAAGAATTAATGTGAAATTAGATAAGTTAATTGATAAAGTTAAAGAGTTGTTATAACATTTTTGGTTATAAAGTTATAGGTAGTTTTCAATAGTAATATCCTATTGTAAAATAAAAATAAGGTTTGGTAGAGGCAATAATATTTTTGGGTAAAGTGTTCTTAAATATAAAACTTTTTCCCACGGAAAATTCGGCTGGACCGATTGGAGTATCGAATGAAGCGGTTAGACCCAAACCGTGTTTAAGATGTTTAAATTTAATTTGTTCTTGTTTTGTCCATACCGAACCGATATTGTATTTTATTTTAAAATAAGTATCAAAATATATTTTAAAAGGAAGTTTGTATCTGTATTCAACGGAAGCAACAAAAATTTGTCTTCCTCGGTACTCATAATCTCTGTAACCTAAAAAGTTTTTTTGTCCGCCCATAGAAAAATGTTCGCTAAGTGGAAGAGTTTCATCGGCAAAACCCAAAACAATTCTCGGAATAAGAACTTGACTAGCGGATAAGGAAAAATAACTTCTGTAATTAAACCAAAATTTGGCAAAACTTACATCGCCGCCCAAAATTGTTTGAGCTGTTTCGTAATATGTATTAATAAAAGAACCTTTTGTGGGAAAGGGATATTTATTCTGTGTATCAACATGCAACTTAACTTTAATGCTGCTTATTTTTTTAGTATAAGTTTGACCGGAAGAAAAATTAAGAATATTTTCAATTCCGTCTAATTGATATTTGCCTTCTGCCGTTAATGTTCCTAATTTTTTTAAATGTGTTCCTATACCAATAGATGTTCCGTAAAAATATTGTTTATACTCTCCGCTTTTTGTTCTCGAAAGAACTCTGGGATTTTTTACCACGTCGTTTTTATATGTGTTTATGTTATTAAATTTATAGTAAGCTTGAATTTTATAGGTGAGATATGTGTTAAAAATTCTATTGGCTCTGTGTTCCAAAATAAAAGAAAAATTTCTAATTCCACCTGAAATATTTATGCCGAATTCCGTTGCGGTTCCCATAATATTTTCATTTCGCAAATCAACGGCAAGCTGAGAGTAATATTCGTTGTCTAACCTTAAACCCAACCTCAAAACCACCGGTAGTTTTTCTTCCAATTTTATTTTCATGTTTTGCATATTGTGCTTTTTTTCGAAACTTAAATTTATTTCGTTAAATAAATCGGTAGAAGATAAATTATTCAACCCTTGCTTGATGTTTTTATATTTTATTAAGTCTCCGGTTTTTGTAGAAAACTCTCTTGTAATTATACCTATATTTGTATTTTTATTTCCTTCTACCGTAAGCTTGTTTGCAATTCCTTCGGAAAAATCAAAAATCAAATTACCCGAATATTTGTCGAAGGAAATTTTATTAACCGTTGCCAACGGTAATCCTTTTTTTCTATATTTTTTAAGAACTTTAAGAACGGCTTTAAGTATTGAAGAAGAATTGTAAGGTTTACCGGAAAGTTTATTAAATATAGAGTCTGCATAATTTTTATCAATAGAAGAAATGCCATTGGTTTTAATGGATTTAATAATTGAATTTTTAATTATTTTAACTTTTAATTCAGCTGAGTTTTTTTTTGAAATAGTTGCAGATAATTTTTGGTAATAACCCGTGCTGTAAACGGAATAAAGCATATATTTTATTTGTGCTACGGTAATGGAATCTTGCAATAAAAATTTTTTATAAATTTCTTTTTCTATAAAATTCGGATTTTTAGGAATTGTTATATCCCTTAATGTTTTGTTATTTTCGGATAAATTAATTAAAAATTTATTTTCAATTCTATCATTTACATAACCTAATTTTTTTAATGCATTTTGATAACCTTGTGTTATTAATTTCTTTGGATTTGAAAAATTGGTATTTTTTGTTCCGTCTAATTTTTGCTCTATTAAAATGTCTGCGTTCTTTTTGCCTTCCTCTTTTATTATTTGGCTGGGTATGCTAACAAGTTGGTCTGCTATTTCCCAAGGGAAATTAAGTTCTTTTTCGGTTTTTAATTTGCTTGTTGCATCCGAAGCAATAACAAAATCAACATTATTTTCTTTCGCGGTTTTAATTGGTAAATTATCTACCAAACCTCCGTCAACCAAATATTGAGAACCGTATTTTATTGGGGGAAGCAAAAACGAAACGCTTGAACTGCTTCTCATGGCCAAACTTAAAGAACCTTTGGTTAAAACAATTTTTGCTCCGGTAACCAAATTGGTGCTTACTGCTCTGAAATTACAAAGTAATTCGTCAAAAGAATTATAATTGTTAATTGGAGCATTAAGTGCAAGCAAAGTTAAAAGATTGGAAATTTTATATCCGTTGTTTATGGATTTGGGCGGCACCAGTTTCCAACCGTTAAATCTAAATGCAAGTATTGCTTTGTCTTCTGTAATTTTTTGATCTACAAATAAATTTTTCCTTCCCAAACCGTTTGAAGAAAAAAGACGATTCCAATTTACCGAACACATTATCGAGTCTATTTCGTTAACACTATAACCGGCACAATATAATCCTCCTATAACACTTCCCATACTTGTTCCTATAATATAATCTATAGGTACTTGTAATTCATCTATTGCTTTTAAAACACCAATGTGAGATATTGCTCTTGCTCCGCCTCCGCTTAGGACAAGACCAACGGTAGGTTTTTCGTATGGTATTTTTTTTGTTAATCCGAAAGGTAACTGTTTGGTTTTGAATTTTAAGTTTATTTTAATTGTTTCTTGCGAGTAAGAAACTTTGAGTAAAATTAAAAAAACAAAAAATAATAATTTTATTTTGGCCATTAAAAAAAATTATAGTAACTGTAAAAAAAATTCATTAACAACAATTATAAATTACTTTGGAAATTTAATAAATGAAAGAAAAACTCTAAAGGTCGGAAACAATACAATGTTTAAAAGTAGAGACATAAAAATTTTATATTTGCTCTTTGTTTTTAACATTAGTTTGGCTGTTTGGTCTATTAAAAGTATAAATAAGTTAATAAATTTTTAGAGCTTTAACCCAAATTATGCTTTAGAATTTAGAAGTTGTTTATAAAACTCTAATATGCAATAAATTAAAGAAACTTTTTAATTTACCCCTTCTTAATGTTTTGCTTTAGAATAATTGCTATTATTACAATTTTATAATTCGGTTTAATATAAGGTAAATAAATTTTATCTTTTCTTTTTTCTGTTAGCTTGTTGTTTTTGTAATTTTTGTTGTTGTTCGGCGGCTTCCATCATTTTTTGCATAAAACCGCCTTTCTTTTTGGGATTTTTAACGGGAACCAATTCATCACCTTTTTGTTTGTTAATGTAATATTGTTGAGCAATGGAAAATATGTTAAACATTAAATAATAAAGGTTTAATCCGGAAGACATTCCCATGAACATAAGAGGCATCATAATCGGCATCATATAAACCATAGCTTTTTGGCTAGGATCTTTTACGCTCATTTTTTGTTGCAGAAACATAGTAACGCCCAATAGCGGAGCTAAACCCGTAATTGCATCTATTCCAAACAAAGGTATTCTGAAAGGAAGTTTATAAATTACATCGGGGGCGGATAGGTTTGTTATCCAGCCAATAAACGGGGCTTGTCTTAATTCTACCGCAATACGGAAAAAAGTAAAAAGAGCAAATAATATTGGCATTTGCAATACCATAGGCAAACAACCGCCGGCCGGGTTTACACCATAGGTTGAATAAAGTTTCATTGTTTCTTTTTGAATTTTTTGTTGGTCGCCTTTATATTTTTCTTTTAATTCCGCAATTTTAGGCTGTAGCATTTGCATTTTTTTCATCGATTTATAGCTTTGATGAGTAAGCGGATACAACGCTATTTTCAATATTATGGTAAATATTATAATTACCAAACCGTAATTCGGAATAAATGAGTGTAAAAATTTAAAAAGCGGTAAAAGTAAATATTCCGATATTGGTCTTGTAATAAATTTAAGACCTAAAAAGCTACCGAAATCAAATATAGCTTGATAATTATTACCTTTTGCTTTTAACAAATCGTAATCAATTGGTCCTATGTAAAGATCAAAACTATCTTTTTGATGTCTTTGATTATTGAATGGTATTCGTAAAGTTGCCGTATAATATTCTCTATCTCCGTATTTGGTTTTTACATGTGTACCTTTAAAATTTGCACCGCCTTCTTCTTTTGGATTTTTAGGTGCAATAATTACGGTAAAATATTTATTACGAACTCCTACCCAATCAATTTTACCGTTAAGCGTTTTTGTTTCAACATTGCCCGGTTTGCTTGCATCTACAATTACTTTTTCTCCGCCTGTATATGCAGCGGCATTTGAATATATTGCTTCTTGAACGGAATTTCGTTCAACAAAATTTAAACCGTGTGCCCATTCCAAATCGTATCTGTAATTGCTGAGTATATCATCCATGTTTTCAAATTCAACATCTACTTTTGCGGAGTAATCGTTTGCATAAAATTTTAAACTTTTAGTTATGCTTTTATTTTTAGCAATTTTATATACAAAATTAATTTGAATCGAATCTTGGTTAGATAATTTAATACGATAAGATTTTGCATCATCGGAAAAGGTAAGGTTTTTTGTGTTAATTAATTGTCCTTCTTTGGTAAGAAAAACAATATTAAAATCACCACCGTCTTTTGAATAGTTGATTAATTGTACGTGGGTGCTATAAAAATCGGAAGTATCTTTAATTTGGTTATGATACCATGTTTTGTATTTTTTTAAAAAATATTTTTTTATTCTTCCGCCCTTGTTTGTTAATTCTATTAAGGCCAAGTTCGTTTCTATGGTAATTATTTTTTCGGGTTTGTCGGATTTTTCAAACACATTATCTTTGGCCAAAGAATCTTTTATGGTAGAGGATAAAGCTTCTTTCTTTTTCAAGTGTTTGTTTTCTTTAATAGTAGTGTTTCTATTAAGAGTTTTATTATCAACAACGTGTGTCGAATCCGTTTTGTTTGTATGGAGTGTTTTTGTGTCCGGTGAATTAATATATAACCATACAACAAGAATAAGTCCTATTAAAATAAAAGCAATTGTTGATTGTTTATCCATTTAGTTTATACCATAAAAGTTTTTATTTAAGCGGGTCATAACCGCCTTTGTTAAAGGGATTGCATCTAAGAATTCGCCAAGCTGCTTTGGCTCCGCCTTTGATAACGCCGTATTTTGTAAATGATTGGATAGCATAAGTAGAGCAACTCGGATAAAATCTGCAAGAAGGAGCAAACATAGGAGAGATAAATTTTTTATAGAGCTTAATTAAGTAAATGAAAATGTATTTCATTTTTAAATTTTTTCCTTTAATTGATTAATTAAATTTATAAAATCGGAATAAATAAATTCAATGCCAATATTTTTATTTTTTTTTTGATTAAAATTATTTGGAGAGAATGCCACAAAAAGTTTTTTGTTTTTAATTTTGCATTGCTCAGATAAACAAGATTTATTTAATCTGTAAGCTACTCTTAATAATCTTTTTACTCTGTTTCTCCAAACGGCATTGCCGGCTTTCTTAGAAACTACAAAAGCAGCTTTAACTCCGGCTTCATTAACGCTGCTTTCCATATAATAATTTGCTTTCAATTTATATTGCGAAGAATATAAAATTTGCCCTTTCGAATAAAGATTAAAAAAATCTTTTCTGAGTTTTATTCTCTCATTTTTAGAAAGACCAAACTTTTTCAAAATTAAAATTCATTGCTTACGGTTAATTTTTTTCTTCCCTTTGCTCTTCTCCGGGCTAATATTTTTCGTCCGTTTTTGGATGACATTCTGGCTCTGAAACCATGTTTGTTTTTCCGTTTTCTATTGCTGGGTTGATATGTACGCTTCATTATTATACATCCTAAATTTTCAAAGAATGCAAATTTAAGCAAAAAGACATTAATAAACAATTTATTTAACCTTGTAAATTCAATTACCGGATGCAACAAAAGTAAAGAGAAAATTATAAAAAAAACAGAAAAAGCCGGCTTACAAAATAAAATTTGCGAATAATAAAGCATTAGATTTTGTTATTTTAAAACTGTTAAATTATATTGAAAATATTAAACTTTTTGCTATCTAAACAGAAAAATACGAAATTGTAAATTATCATTAATATTGGTATATTTCTTTAATAAATACTTTTTTTCAGTTAGGGAAACAATATGGAATTTAAAGTTAACAGCAAAGAACTTGAAAAGCTACTTTCTAAAATAATTCCGGCTGTTCCAACCAGAACACCAATGCCGGTTTTGGAAAATTTTTTATTTGAAATCAAAGACGGAGCTTTATCGGTTTATGCTACCGATTTGGAAATTTCACTAAAAGCTTCATTAAACATTGTTGCCGAAGAAAATGTAAAAATACTTTTACCGGCAAAACTTCTTTATGATGTAATTCGCTCTCTTAAAGAAACAACAATAGTTTTTCAAATCTTGCCGGAAGGTAAAGTTCACCTTAAAACAGACAGCGGGAAATATAATTTAAGTTATCTTGATCACGAAGAATTTCCCGAAATACCGGATTTCCCGAATGAAACCGATAAAGAAGAGCTTAGCGAATTAAATATAAATGGTGCCGAGCTTCGTTTTGCATTAGAAAAAACAGCCTTTGCAATGAGTAGAGAAGAAATGAGACCGGCAATGACCGGTACCTTATTTGAATTTACCGAAGAGGGATTAAGATTTGTTGCAACAGACGGACATCGTTTGGCGAATTTACTAAATAAAAAAATTACTCCCGATATTGAAGCTCAATATGTTTTACCCGAAAGAGCAATTTCGGTAATATTAAAAATATTGGATGAAAAAGATGTGAAAATATACTTAAGCAGAACGCACATGGCATTCAAGCTAAATGAATTTGAATTAATTTCCAGACTAATAAAGCAAAAATATCCCGACTATAAAAGTGTAATTCCTTTGGAAAATGAATTTACCTTAAAGGTGGATACCAAAGAATTGCACGACGTTATTAAAAGAATGATGTTGTTTGCAACAACAAACACAAAAAGAGTAAAATTTTCAATATCAGATAATAACCTGGAAATTTCTGCGGAAGATTTGGATTTGGGTGCATCGGGAACGGAAAACATTCCTTGTAAATATAGCGGAGAGCCTATTGAAATAGGATTTAATTCTTCCTACGTTCACGATGTATTAAGTCACCTTGCTACGGATAAAGAAGTTATTTTTAAATTACATTCGCCTACCAAAGCGGTTGTGGTTTTACCAACTGAAGAAAAAGAAAATTACGATTTAATGATGTTGTTAATGCCGGTTCGCTTGAATAATTAAGATGATTTTAAAGTTTATAAAACTTAAAAATTTTAGATTACACATTGATACTAAAATAGATTTTTCTAAAAATATAAACTATATAATAGGTGGAAACGGACAAGGTAAAACTTCTTTGCTGGAAGCAATTTATTACCTTTGTACTACTAAAAATATGAATCAAGTTTCGGATATCGAAGCTTTGAACTTTACGGAAAATTATTTTGAAATTGTCGGTGAATTCAGTAGTTACTCTAATAATAAAATCAGAGTTTTTTTTGATAGAAATACCAACAAAAAAACTATTTTTATAAATGATAAACAAGTAAATAAAAATTCTTCCGTAATTGGAAAATTTCCGGTTGTTGCTCTTTTGCAATCGGATCATGCAATAACACAAGGTTCACCTGCAGAAAGAAGGAGGTTTGTTGATTCGATAATTTCTCAATCTAGTGCCACATATCTGAAATTTTTATTGGATTACAATAGAATACTACGCCACAGGTCCTCTCTGCTTTCTAAATTAAAAGAATTTAATTCAAAGGAATTATATGACCAATTGGATGTTTGGACGTATTCTCTTGTAAAAACTGGTACTGAAATAATAAAACATCGAAAAGAATTTATTGAAACTTTTAACAACTATATTTTAAAACCTTATGAAAATATATTGGGTACAAAAGAAATTCCGAAAATTATTTATAAACCTTTTGAATACACGGATACAGATGATATAAAAAATATTTTTATGGAAACTATTAAAAAAAAAGAAAAAGAAGAATTAAAAAGAGCAAGAAATTTGGTTGGTCCGCATAGAGACGATTTTCAATTTTTTATTAACGATTTATCGTTAAAAAAATACGGTTCCCAAGGGCAACATAAAACGTTTCAAATTGCTTTAAGATTTAGTCAATTCTTTTATTTGTTAGATAAACTGAACGAAACACCCGTGTTTTTAATGGACGATGTTTTCGGAGAGTTGGATCTGTTCAGAGTTGAAAAAATAAGTAACTACTTAAACAAAATAGGTCAAGCTTTTATAACACTAACGGATTTTTCCAATATAGAAAAACTTAATATAGCACAAAACAATAATTTACTATTGAAAATAAAAAACGGAAAAGTTGTAAATGCCTAATGAAGAACGTAACAATAAATTTGTAAGCTTATCCGAAATATTAAACAAAGATAAATCTTTTGCAAAATTAAGAAAAGCCGTTTTACAAAATGATGTTATAAACAAATTTTATATTATTTTTCCACATTTAAAAAAAACGGTTAAACCTTTAAATGTTTATAAAAAAACACTCTATTTGGAAGTTGAAAATTCAGTCTTAAAAAACGAATTATACTTGCAAAGAAATCTTATAGTAAAAAAAATTAATAACCATTTTAATCATAAAATAATTAACGACATTAAATTTAAAAGTTTCTAAAAAAAAGTAGGTATAATAGTGGCAAAAAAAGAAAAATACACAGCTAGTAATATTAACGTTCTAAAAGGTCTCGAAGCCGTAAGAAAAAGACCTGCTATGTATATAGGAGATGTTGGACAGCGAGGTTTACATCACTTAATAAACGAAGTAGTGGATAATAGTATTGACGAAGCCTTGGCTGGATACAATGATAAAATAAATATAACAATTAACAAAGACGGTTCGGTAACAGTAGAAGATGCCGGACGCGGAATACCAGTAGGAATACATCCCGTGGAAAAAGTTTCCGCATTACAAGTTGTTATGACGGTTTTGCATGCCGGGGGAAAATTTGATAAAAATTCCTATAAAGTTTCCGGTGGTTTGCACGGTGTTGGTATTTCGGTAGTTAACGCCCTTTCTACCAAATTAATTGCCGAAGTAAAACGAGAAGGTAAAATATACAAACAAGAATATGAAAAAGGAATTCCTCTTTATCCGGTAAAAGAAATCGGCAAAGTTTCTAAAAAAGATACAGGTACAAAAATTACGTTTTACCCCGACCCAACAATATTTAAATCTATAAAATTTAAGTTTGAAATAGTTGCCGAAAGAATGAAAGAACTTGCTTTTTTAAATAAAACCATAACCATTAAAGTTTCGGATAAAATAGAAAATTTGGAAGAAGTATATCATTACAAAGGCGGTATTATAGAGTTTGTTGAATACCTGGATGAAAACAGAAAAACTTTACATAAACCTATATATATTGAGGGTGAAAAAGACAATACTCCGGTTGAAATTGCTTTTCAGTATAGCGATGCATATTCCGATAATATTTGTACTTATGTAAATAATATAAATACGAAAGAAGGAGGAAGTCATCTTGTTGGTTTCAAAACGGCTTTAACAAGAACATTTAACAGTTATGCTTCTAAAAACAAACTAATTAAAGAAACAAAAAATAAAAAAATAACTCTTACCGGAGATGATTTTAGAGAAGGTCTAACCGCTGTAATATCGGTAAAAGTAATGGAACCTCAATTTGAAGGACAAACAAAAACCAAGCTTGGTAACAGCGAAGTCAAATCGATTGTAGAAACAATAGTTGGTGAAAAACTGGCCGATTACCTCGAAGAAAATCCATCGGTCGGAAAAAAAATTATAGAAAAATGTTTAAGAGCTGCCGAAGCAAGAGAAGCGGCAAGAAAAGCAAGAGACCTTGTACGCAGAAAAAATGTTCTGGATTCCATGCATCTGCCGGGTAAACTTTCGGATTGTTCAATAAAAGACCCCGAGTTGTGTGAAATATATATAGTTGAAGGTGATTCGGCCGGCGGCTCTGCCAAGCAAGGTAGAGACAGAAGATTTCAAGCCATATTACCAATCAAAGGTAAAATTCTTAATGTGGAAAAAGCCAAAATAAATAAAATTTTAGAAAACACCGAAATAAAAACTATGGTTACTGCAATAGGTGCGGGAATCGGAAACGACTTTGACGCCGAAAAATCCAGATACGGAAAAGTTATTATTATGACCGATGCCGATGTTGACGGAAGTCATATCAGAACCTTGCTTCTTACATTCCTTTACAGATATATGAAATCTTTAATTACAACAGGGAAAGTTTATATAGCACAACCACCTCTTTATAAAATAAAAAAAGGAAAACAGGAATTTTATGCTTTCGATGATACCGAAAGAGATAAAATACTTGAAAGATTAAAAAACAAAGAAGAAGCAAAAAGTAAAAATAAAAACAATGATGTTCCCAAAGGAGTTACAATCTCACGCTATAAAGGCTTAGGCGAAATGAACCCCGAACAACTATGGGAAACTACAATGAACCCCGAAACAAGAACCGTATTGCAAGTAAATTTGGAAAGTGCCGCTATTGCCGATAAAGTATTCGAAACTTTAATGGGAGACGATGTTGCACCAAGAAGAGAATTTATAGAACAACATGCTAAATATGCAAATTTGGATATATAAAATTTTTAAAACAAAAAAAGAAAAATTAATATGAGTACTATTTTCGAAAAAATTTTACCGGTTGCTCTGGAAGATGAAATGAAATCATCTTACATAGATTATGCAATGTCTGTAATTGTAGCAAGAGCATTACCGGATGTTAGAGACGGGTTGAAACCCGTACATAGAAGAGTTCTGTATGGAATGCACGAACTGGGTTTGGCTTATAACAGACCATATAAAAAATCTGCAAGAATTGTAGGTGAAGTTTTAGGTAAATATCATCCGCACGGAGATTCTGCGGTATATGATACAATGGTTAGAATGGTACAGGATTTTTCCTTGCGCTATCCGTTGGTTGACGGACAAGGAAATTTCGGTTCGGTAGACGGTGATTCTCCTGCCGCAATGCGTTACACCGAAGCGAGACTAAGAAGAATTTCCGAAGAAATGTTAAGAGACCTTGATAAAAATACGGTCGATTTTGTATCTAACTTCGACGATTCACTTCAAGAACCAACAGTGCTTCCGTCGTATATACCGAATCTACTAATAAACGGTGCAAGCGGTATTGCCGTTGGTATGGCTACAAATATTCCTCCGCACAATCTTGCAGAAGTTATAGACGGATTATTAGCAATGATTGATAATCCTAACATAGAAGACGAAGAATTAATGAATTATATAGTTGCACCGGATTTCCCTACCGGTGGAATTATCTTTGGATATGAAGGTGTAAAATCCGCTTATCTTACAGGCAGAGGAAAAATAATTGTAAGAGCAAAAGTTAATGTGGAAGCCCACAAAAACGATAGGGAAAGTATTATAATTACAGAACTTCCTTACCAAGTTAACAAAGCTAACCTTATAGAAAAAATAGCCGATTTGGTTAAAGCCGGTAAAGTTAATGATATTTCCAATATTAGAGACGAATCCGATAGAGACGGAATGAGAATAGTAATAGAAACAAAAAGAAGTTCTCAACCCGAAGTAATTATCAATCAACTTTTTAAACATTCGCAGCTTCAAGTAACCTTTGGCGTAATTATGCTTGCTTTGGTTAACGGTCAACCAAAGGTTCTTACCTTAAAACAAACCATGCAACACTTCCTTAAGCACAGAATGGAAATTCTTATACGAAGAACAAAATTTGAACTTGAAGCGGCAGAAAAAAGAGCTCATATATTAGAGGGTTATATAATTGCTCTTGACAATATTGATGCCGTAATTGAAACGATTAAAAAATCGAAAGACGTTGAAACGGCTAAAAATAACTTGATGAAAAAATTCAAGTTAAGCGAAATACAAGCAAAAGCAATTTTAGATATGCGTTTGCAACGATTAACCGGTCTGGAACGTAAAAAAATTGAACAAGAATATAAAGAAATATTAAAGTTAATTGAAAAATTGACCGGAATACTTAACAATGAAAAAACAAGAAATTTAATTATTAAAAAAGAACTTACTGCTGTAAAAGAACGTTACGGAGACGAAAGAAGAACGGAAATAATAAAAGACTATACTGAATTTTCTCTTGAGGATACTATTGCTCAGGAAGATGTTGTGGTTACAATTTCACACAAAGGTTTTATAAAACGTTTTCCCGTTAGCGGCTACAGAAAGCAAGCTCGCGGAGGAAGAGGCGTTACCGGTGCAGGTACTAAGGACGAAGACTTTATTGAACACATGTTCGTATCTTCTACACATCATTATATAATGTTCTTTACAGATAAAGGCAAATGCTATTGGAAAAAAGTATATGAAATTCCCGAAGGTGGAAGAGCCGCCAGAGGTCGTTCTTTACAAAATCTTGTTGAAAAAGATAAAGAAGAAAAAATAACTGCTTTTGTTACGGTAAAAGAATTTGTTGATACTAAAAATATAGTTATGGTTACACAAAACGGAACTATTAAGAAAACAATTCTATCGGCTTATTCTAATGTAAGAAAAGGCGGTATAAATGCAATTAACATTGCCAAAGGCGATAAACTTATTGAAGTTAAGCTAACCGACGGAAATAACGATATTATTATTGGCACAAGAAAAGGCTTGGCAATACGTTTTAATGAAAAAGAAGTTAGAGCAATGGGAAGAACCGCTACCGGTGTAAGAGGTATTAAGTTGGCAAAAGATGATATTGTTATTGGGCTTATTGTTGTTAAATCTTCATCAACTCTTCTTGTTGTTACCGATAAAGGATTTGGTAAACGCAGCAATATAAACGATTACAGAGTTACCCATAGAGGTGGCAAAGGCGTTATAACAATTAAAACCGGCGAGAAGAATGGAAATTTAATTTCTATGAAAGAGATTAATGATAACGATGAACTTGTTATAATTACCAACGGCGGAATGGTTATAAGACTTGGTGTTAAAAAAATAAGAGTTATGGGTAGAGCTACACAAGGCGTTAAGTTGGTAAACCTTAAAGAAGGCGATTTGATTGCCGATGTTGCCAGAGTAATTTACGATAATAATTCGGATAAATAAAATATGGAATAAGATAATTTTTCGATTTGAAAAAGGAAGATAAATGAGCAATAACAAAAATTTAAAAATGGAATCAAAATGCGTTCACGCCGGAATTGGAGAATATGAATTCGGTGCCGTGGTTCCTCCTATTTACCAAACCTCTACTTTTAAATTCAAATCCGTTGAACAAGGCGGTGCTTTATTTAAAGGAGAAGAAAAAGGTTATATCTACACGCGTATGTTAAATCCTACCGTTGAGGCAATGGAAAACGCTGTTGCGGAATTGGAAAACGGTTACAAAGCTTTGGGATGTTCAAGCGGAATGGCCGCTATTCACACTGTGTTTACTTCATTGTTAAAAGCCGGGGAACATGTAGTATGTTCCAAATCGGTTTATGGACCTACAGCAACTTTATTAACTACAATATTTAATAAATTTGATATTGAATCAACATTTGTTAATACATCGGATTCCTCACAAGTATCTGACACGGTAAAAGATAATACGAAAATTATCTATATAGAAACACCCGGAAACCCAACGCTTGAAACATCCGATCTTAAAACAATATCGGAAATAGCACACAATAACAATGCTTTGCTTATTGTAGATAATACTTTTATGAGTCCGGCACTTCAACAACCGCTTAATTTAGGGGCAGATATAGTAGTTCATAGTATGACTAAGTTTTTAAATGGACATGCCGATGTTGTTGCAGGTATAATTGTGGTTAACGATGAAAAAACATATTCGATGTTCAGAAAAACACTTAACCAAACCGGAGGCGTAATAGATCCGTTTAATTCTTTTCTTGTTCATAGAGGATTAAAAACATTGGCAATCCGGATGGAAAAGCATAGTAAGAATGCTATGAAAATTGCAGAATATTTAGAAGCACATCCGAAAGTTGAATGGGTTAGATTCCCCGGATTAAAATCTTTTCCTCAATATGAAATTGCACAAAAACAACACAAAGCACCGGGTGGAATGATTTCTTTTGAATTAAAAGGAGGTATTGAAGCCGGAAAAATTTTAATGAATTCCGTTAATCTTTGTCAACTTGCAGTAAGTTTAGGAGGTGTGGAATCCTTAATTCAACATCCTGCAAGTATGACGCATCTTTCTATGGGAAAAGAAGCCAGAGAATCCGCAGGTATTTCAGACGGACTTGTTCGTTTGTCTGTTGGCATTGAAAATACCGATGATCTTATTAATGATTTGGAACAAGCCTTAGATAAAATTTAGTTTTACTCGCAATTTTGATAATTATACCCGCACTTAATTTTGCGGGTTTTTTTATATTCAGGTAGATTTATTAAACGTTAGGGAATGTTTAAGTTATGAAACAAAAAATTATATATGTTTTTTTATTTATAACACCGTTACTTTTTTCTCAACCTAATATTATTCATAAAAATAACAAATATTATTTCGGAGATAGAATAATCGTAAAGTATAAAAATAATTCGAACATTACATTAAATAAAATAACCAATAAATTAACCGAAAAATTTGGTATTACGGTAATAAATAACACCTTCAAAACTCAAGAACATACAACCGCGCAAGCTAAAGAGTTAGCCAAAATATTTACGTTAAAATATTCACGTCCGTATAATCCGTTATATGTTATAAAAAAGATAAAAGAAGTGCATGATGTTGAATGGGCCGAACCATTTTATTTATATCAACCTGCAATAATACCGAACGATCAAAAATTTTTAGATAGTACACAAACAAATTTGTTACAAATTTCCGCAGAAAAAGCTTGGGATATTACTACGGGAAACGATACAATAATTATTGCAATTGTTGATACGGGAATTGATTGGGATCACCCCGATTTGGAAAATAATATTTGGATAAATAAAAACGAAATTGCCAATAACGGTATAGACGATGATCACAACGGATTTGTTGATGATATTAGAGGTTGGGATTTCGGCGGATTAAACGGAACAAGCGATAATAATCCGAACGAAGATAAAGCAGACCACGGAACCCATGTTGCCGGAATTGCCGGCGCCGTTACAAATAATTCAATTGGGATTGCATCAATCGGATATAACTGTAAAATTATGGCGGTTAAAACTTCGCAAAATAACATTCGTCAAAAAAACGGTATAGCCCTTATTGTTTACGGTTATCAAGGAATAATTTATGCCGCCGATAACGGAGCAAAAGTAATAAACTGTAGTTGGGGCGGTTATGGTTATTCTTCTGCAAATCAAGAAGCTATAAATTATGCCGTTTCAAAAGGTGCTTTGGTAGTTGCTGCCGCCGGTAACGATAATAAATCAGACCCGTTTTTCCCCGCCGATTATAACGGTGTACTTTCCGTTGCTTCCGTCAATTCTTCCGACATTCATTCTTCCTTTTCCAATTACGGAACAAGCGTTGATGTTTCTGCTCCGGGTGAACAAATTTATTCTACTTGGTATAATAATTCTTATACACAACTAACCGGAACTTCAATGGCTTCGCCTTTGGTTGCCGGATTAGCCGGACTTGTTACAAATGAATTCCCTAATTTTAATCCTTTACAAATTGCCGAACAAATTAGAGTAAATACAGATAAAATAAACAATATCAATACTGATTATAATTATTTAATAGGTTCCGGAAGAATTAATGCTTATAAAACTCTTGCAAATAAAAATTCCAAATCGGTTAGAATACTAAATTATTCTTTTTCCGATAACAACGATAATATTTTTGAATCCGGAGAAGAACTTTCAATAGAAATAAATTTTATTAATTATCTTGCTCAAACCAACAATTTAACCGTTTCCATTTTACCCCAAAGCAATGATATTACCGTAATTAATGGAAACTATATAGCCGGAAGCCTTGCTACGTTAGAAGAATTTAATAATTCAACAAATAAATTCAAAATAAAAATTAACAACAATGCTTCCTATGGAGTAACAGAAAATATTCTTGTCAAATATACAGACGGAGCATATTCCGATTATGAATGGATAACGTTAGATATAAATCCTACGTATAAAACGCAAAAAGGTAGAAATATTAATTTAACAATTACAAGCAAAGGTTCATTAGGATTTAATGACTTTCCCGATAACTTAAAAGGAGACGGGTTAATTTTTAAAAACGGAAAAAACCTTCTTTTCGAAGGAGCTTTAATGTACGGAATATCTGAGCAAAAAATTATTAATTCCGCCCGTAATTCCAATTCAAGTAGTTCTGATAATGATTTTAATATAATCTTACCTTTCGAATTAAACATACCAGGTTTTTTAGCAGACGAACAAGGCTTAACAATTTTTGACGATAATAATGCAGGTAATAATTCTTTAAAAATAAAAACTACATTACAGTCTTTTAGCTATAACGATTTTTCTAATGGTAATTTCATAATTCTAAAATATGATTTCTACAATAACTCGAACTCAAAAATAGATAATTTTTACGCCGGCATTTATACGGATTTTGATATAGGCGAATACAGCAATAATGATTTTGCCGCTTACGATTTTAATAATAATTTCGGTTATGTTTATGATAATGAAAAAAATCCCTCTAATCCGGTAATTGCAATTGCTTTGCTAAATAGCGAAAGGTATGGTTTTTTTGCCATGGATATTGATGGTACTAACGATTCGGTAAGCTCGTATAACGGATTTTCCGATTTGGAAAAATGGAAAACACTTTCTAACGGACTTAAATATGTAAATTCAGGACCAAGTGATATTTCCACCGTAACATCTGCCGGACCGTTTACATTAATGCCCGAGAGCAAAATAGAAGTTGCTTTTGCTATTGCCGGAGGCGATTCGCTAAATGCTTGCATAGAGGCGGTAAATCAAAGTAAGATTAAATACAATTCCGTAATTACACATATTACCAATAGCTCAAACAAACAAATTATTTCATATAATTTACAACAAAATTTTCCTAATCCTTTTAATCCCGTAACAACAATAAAATATACAATTGCTAATGTAAAAACGTTGCATACATCATATCAACAAGAAACAACTCAACAGGTAGAATTAAAAGTATATGATATACTAGGCAGAGAAGTGGCAACGCTTGTAAACAAAAATCAAAAACCGGGTAATTACCAAGTTACTTTTAATGCGCAAAATCTGGCCAGCGGAATGTATCTTTACAAATTGAAAACAAATAACCGGATTATCAGCAAAAAAATGTTATTACTAAAATAGTGTTAATTTTGTTATAATTTCTAAAGTTAATATCTAATTATTTATATAAATTTTTCAAGAAATATTAAATTTTAATACTTCCAATTATAATGTGAATTAAAAAAATCCGCAATAAACCCGAATTATGCTATAGAAAAGTAATAGCTCTAAGCTATTTTAATAAAAGCAATTATTCTAATGCAAAGCATTTGAAATGGTTAAATTAAAAAAGTCTCTTTAACTAATTGCATAATAAAGTTTTATAAACAATTTCTAAATTCCAATGCATAATTTGGGTTAAAAAAAAATAATATAATGCCATTTCTTGATTCTTATCAAAACCATAACAATTATTTTTATTATCTTTCAAAAATCTTTTTTAACAATTAGAGAAAGTATGACATCACAAGAAATAAGACAACAATTTTTAGAGTTTTTTAAAAATAAACAACATAAAATTGTTCCAAGCGCTCCGGTTGTTCCTTTCGACGACCCAACATTACTTTTTATAAATGCAGGCATGAATCAGTTTAAAGATGTATTTCTCGGGAAAGGAACCCGTGATTATAAACGAGCCGCAGATACTCAAAAATGTATTCGCGTAAGCGGAAAACATAACGATTTGGAAGAAGTTGGTAGAGATACCTATCATCATACATTTTTTGAGATGCTTGGTAATTGGTCGTTTGGAGATTATTACAAAGAAGAAGCCATTACATGGGCGTGGGAACTTTTAACGGATATTTGGAAACTTCCCAAAGAAAGACTTTGGGCTACCGTTTACACAACAGACGACGAAGCTTTTGAAATATGGAAAACTAAAACCGACATTAATCCAAAACACATTTTGCGATTTGCCGAAAAAGATAACTTTTGGGAAATGGGAGATACCGGTCCATGCGGACCCTGTTCCGAAATTCATATCAATCTCGGAAAAGATTTTGATAATCCAAAATATGTAAATGCAGACGATCCGCAATGTATTGAAATTTGGAACCTTGTTTTTATTCAACATAACCGCGATGAAAAAGGTATGTTGCATGATCTTCCTCAAAAACATATTGATACCGGAATGGGTTTCGAAAGAATTTGTGCTGTTTTACAAAATAAAAATTCAAACTACGATACCGATATTTTTCAACCTCTCATTTCAAAAATATCCGAGTTATCTAAAATTGATTATGATACCGAAGAGCATCAAATTCCAATGAGAGTTATTTCCGACCATATAAGAACATTAACTTTTGCAATAGCGGACGGAGCTGTTCCGGGAAACGAAGGAAGAGGTTATGTTTTAAGAAGAATTTTAAGACGCGCCGCAAGATACGGAAGAAAGTTAAACCTTAACGAACCGTTTTTGTTTAAATTGGTAGATACTGTTGTAAACCAAGCCGGAGGCGGAATGGGCGAAATATTTCCGGAAATTAAAGACAACCAATCAAATATAGAAAAAATAATTAAAGCCGAAGAAGAAAACTTCAATGTTACTCTCGATAGAGGAATTGAGTTATTCGAAAATATTGCGGCAAAAGTTATTAACGAAAAGAAAAATATTATACCCGGCGAAGATGTATTTAAACTTTACGATACTTTCGGGTTTCCGGTAGATTTAACAAACATTATGGCCAAAGAAAAAGGATTGGGAATTGACGAAGAGAAATTTAATAAATTAATGTCCGAACAAAAAAAGCGTGCAAGAAAATCTACAAAAGATAAATTATCTTCCGTAAACGTAAGTAAAGCTATTGTTGATGATCTTAAACCTGTCTCCTCTAAACCTACCGATTTTATTGGTTATGATCATCTTGAAGCCGAAGCTGAAATTATCGGTAATAAAAAAACCGACGGTGCCGAACTTATATTGCTTGATAAAACCCCATTTTATGTTGAAGCCGGCGGTCAAATTGACGACTTGGGTGAATTTATAATAAACAACAAAAGCGTTAACGTAATTGATGTTGCTAAAATAAATAATCAAATTGTTCATGTACTGGAACCCGTGGAAGAATTAAATATCCATAACGGTGAACATATTTTTGCTAAAGTAGATAAAAAACGCCGATGGGATATAATGCGAAATCATTCGGCCACTCATTTTCTCCATGCGGCGTTGCGTAAAATTTTGGGAACTCACGTTCATCAAGCGGGATCGTATGTTGGTCCCGACAGGTTGCGTTTTGACTTCACACATTTTAAAAAGCTTAGTGAAGAAGAAATTAAAGATATTGAAAATTTGGTAAATGAAAAATTGCTTGAAAATATTGAAATGATTCATCACCGGAATATTCCTTTTGAAGAAGCAAAAAAAATGGGCGCTTTGATGTTCTTCGGAGATAAATACGGTGATAAAGTTAATGTTGTTCAGTTCGGCGATTTTAGCATGGAATTTTGCGGCGGCACTCATGTGAAAAACAGTTCGCAAATCGGTTTGTTTAAAATTATAAGCGAATCTTCCATTGCAAGCGGAATAAGAAGAATAGAGGCCGTAACCGGTGAAGGTGTTGAAAAGTTTATACGCGAACAAGAATCCATGATACGGAATTCGGAATTGAAAATTCAAAAACTTCTGGATGAAAAGAAAAAAATTGAAAAAGAACTTGCCGGTTATAAACTGAAAGAAAAATTAAGCGGACTTAATGAAGTAATTTCAAATCCTGTTGAAGTAAACGGGATTAAAGTTTATAAAGGCAGAGTGAATGCCGCCGGAATGGATGAATTAAAGTTGATGGGTGATGAATTAAGGAATAAAATTAAATCCGGCATCGGAATTTTGATTTCGGAACTTTCCGGTAAAGTTGGAATTGTATGCGTAGTTTCGGATAATTTGATTAAAGAGAAAAAAATATCGGCAGGTAAAATTGTAGGCTCATTAGCTAAAATTGTTGGCGGCGGCGGCGGCGGCAGACCGCATTTGGCAACAGCCGGCGGAAAAGATGTAAACAAAATTAACGAAGCATTAAATAAGGTGGAAGAGGTTGTTGGTAGCTTTATTCTATGATGTAATTATAAAAATTAATTTGTCATTTTAAGAATCATTTCCGGATTTCAAACATCAAATAAATTTTAATTGAAATAATTATTGGATATAAAATGAAAATAGCATTAGCAACAGGAAATTATAAGAATGTAGTCGGTCACCCGGGAAGATGTAAGGGATTTATTGTTTACGAAATTGAAGACGGAAAAATTATAAACAAGGAAGAGCGCGAAAATAAATTCCGTCATAATCACGAACATCACGAACATCACGAGCATCACGATCATGACCATAATCATGAACACGGGCATAATCATAACGGACACGGCACTATGGGTCAACCTATTGCGGAAATGCTAAAAGATTGTGATTATTTTATTGCAAAATCAATGGGACAGGGTTTCGTTAATCAACTTCAAAGGTTCGGTGTAAAACCGGCAGTTGTAGAAAACGTAAACGATGCGGAAACCGCTGCTTTGCAATTAGTGGAATATTTGAAAAAGCAAGAAAATAACTCTTAAAAGAAGCAAGAGCACAGATTACCATTATTTGTTAATAACAAATAATAAATTGTGTTCCAATTTCTTTCCCGACCGTTATATTAATTATGATACGGTTTTCATAAAAATTGTATCACAGACATTCCTGTCGGCGGATAAAAAAATAATACATTTTGTTCATACTTAAAACAAAAAGAAAAGTATCAACAAACTTTTGAAACTTTACAAACAATTAA
>JALSTL010000031.1 GCA_026983755.1 Melioribacteraceae bacterium
CGATGAAGTTCAAACCGGAATTGCCAGAACCGGAAAATTGCTTGCCTGCGACCATGAAAATGTTAGACCCGATATTTTAATACTTGGCAAAGCACTTTCCGGCGGAGTAATGCCTATTTCCGCAGTTTTAGCCGATGATGATATTATGTTGGTAATTAAACCCGGCGAACACGGTTCTACATTCGGAGGCAATCCTTTGGCTTCTAAAGTTGCAGTTGCGGCACTTGAAGTTGTTAAAGAAGAAAAACTTGCCGAACGTGCAAAAAGATTAGGCGAATTGTTTAGAAATGAATTGAGGAAAATAGATTCCGGTATGATTGAACTTGTACGTGGCAAAGGTTTACTTAATGCAATTGTTATAAAACCTACAAATGGTAAAGAAGCTTGGGATGTTTGTCTTAAAATGAAAGAAAACGGTTTACTTGCAAAACCAACACATCGGCACATTATAAGATTTGCACCTCCTTTGATAATAACGGAAGAACAAATTTTGGATGCTGTTGATATTATTAAAAAGTCTATAAGCGAAATTGAGAATGGTTAGTTAAAATTACCGGTTTATATGGCTTATTTAATTTACTTGTAAAAAATTTGCGGAGCCAAAATATGTTTTTCAACATACCCCCAAAACTTGGCTCCGCCGGTCTATATATTTAATAGACCCTTAAAATTAAACTTCCTTTTCTTTTTTATTTAACCATTGGTCTATTGTCATTTTCATAAAAGTTATATTTATCGGTTTCGATATGTAATCGTTCATTCCGGCAGCCAAGCATCTTTCTCTATCTTTCATGCTGGATTTTGCTGTGGCGGCAATTATCGGAATGTTCTTTTTATTTGAATTTAGTTGTCTAATTCTTCGTGTAGTTTCCAAACCGTCCATGCCTTTTAGTTCTATATCCATCAATATCAAATCGAATTTACCTTTTTTAATCAAGTTAATAGCATCCTTTCCGTTGTTTGCAATTCTAACACTGTATCCGAATTTTTGTAAAAGTTTTTTCTCAACTTCTTGATTTTGTTTATTGTCTTCCACTAAAAGAAGTTTGGGCTTTTTAGTGTTAGAATTAATTGTGTTTTTTGTATTTGAAATATCCGTTTTATTTTTTACCGACTTAATTTTTTCCCCGGAATATTTATCGATTGTTTTTTTATTTACAGAATCTTTATAAAAGTCATTAAACTCTGCAACTTTATCCGTTTCAAGAGGAGTATTTAGTAAATTGTTAATTATGTTTAATAAATCTTCGCCCGATTTTTTTGCACTTAAAGTAAAATTATTTAACTCTTTTTCATTTTCAAACAAACCTTTTTCTATTAAGGTTAAAAAACCCATCATAGAGCTAATAGGTGTTTTTAATTCATGAGCCATTTGTGGAGTAAACACATTTGAAGTTATATTGTTTTCGGAATTTTCCCTTTCGTTTTTTATAATTATTCTTTCTGTTTTTAAAATTTTCAATTCTTTTGCAATTGCTTGTTCTTTCTTATATTGATGAGTAATATCAAACAAAGAACCTTCTATAACATTTTTTGAATTTGTATTGCATTTTATTAATTTACAATTCAGGTTAACATATAATTCATTCCCGTTTATGTCTTTTAACCAAAGTCTGTAATTTTCCAAACTGCCTTTTAATTTTAATTTTTGTAAAATATGTTTTTTTACTTTTGGAGCAATTTCCAAATCGTTAAAAAAATTAATGTTCTCCAATTTTGCGGAATTTAATAATTGCGTTAACGAAGGATTATACAATTGAAAATTTCCTTCTTCGGATAGTTGAAATAATGGAATAGTTGAAGTTTGAAACATTTCTTCAATTGTTCTTTCGTTTTGTAATTTTCTATTGGTTAAAACTTTAAGTTTATAAGATTTTTCATTCCCATTAATTTTTCCAATCAGAAAAGCCGTAATCAATAACAAGAATAACAAAACAAAAACAAATATGTAATCGAATTGAAAAAACAAGTTAGATTCAAAATAGAAAAATGAAAATGCCGAAATTGAAAATATAGAATTGAATAAAACGGCAATTATCATAAAATATTTCGTTCGTTGTTTGCCTTCTTTCCTTTTCTTATCAAGATTTTCAAATTTATTGAAGTTAATAATTTTTAATGTTTGGGCCATCGAAATTACTTTGCTTTGTGAATATATTATGTTTATTTTTGTCGTACTATCGACCAAGTAAAACTAAACTTAAGTCAATTTTTACGCCTTGTGATGTCGGTAACATCTTAATAAAACATGTGGATTAAAATATGACAGATTTCTTTTATTCTATTGATTTGGCGGTTTTTTATTTTATAAATCATACAATTTCCAATCCGATATTCGATAAATTTTTTCCGTTTATTACCAATCCTCAAAATTGGGTAATCACGGGTGTTATATTTTGGTTTATTTTATATTTTAAAGGTGGCAAAATTGGAAAAATTGCCGCAATAGCAGTTATTTTTTTGGTAATTACATCCGATCAAATCAGTAGTAATTTTTTAAAACATATTTTCGGAAGAATACGTCCGAGCAATGCTTTGCCCGATGTTCACTTATTGGTAAAAAACACAAAATCATTCTCTTTCCCTTCATCTCATGCGGTTAATAATTTTGCTGTAGCAACTTTTCTTTCAAAATTATATTCTCATCTTAAATGGATTTTTATTGTTATTGCAAGTTTAATAGCATTATCACGTCCTTACGTTGGTGTGCATTATCCTTCCGATATAATTGCCGGTGCTGTAATTGGAGCTTTACTCGGTTTTGCTTTTGCAGTAATTGTTAAAAGAATTTATTCTTATATGAATAAAGCGGAAAATATTTGAACATTATAAAAATTAAATTTTGTATTTTAAAAGTAATAATATTTTATGGGATAAACTGTATGAAAACAAAATTAGAAATAGCTAAAAACTGGTTACCAAGATATACCGGAACGAAAATAGATGATTTCGGTGATTATTTATTACTTACGAATTTTAATAATTACGTTACAAAATTTGCCGACCAATTCGGATGCGATATTAAGGGAATAGGCAGACCTATGCAAACAGCTACAAATACCAACGGATTAACAATCCTAAATTTCGGTATCGGTTCGCCAAATGCCGCTACGATAATGGATTTATTAACCATAAGAAATCCCAAAGGTTTATTGTTCTTAGGTAAATGCGGCGGATTAAAACACTCTACGGAATTAGGACATTTTATATTACCGACCGCAGCAATAAGAGGAGAAGGAACAAGTAACGATTACATGCCTCCGGAGGTTCCGGCACTGCCTTCGTTCAAACTGCATAAATTTGTTTCCGATAAAATTGTGAAAAGAAATTTGGAATACAGAACAGGTGTTGTTTATACAACGAACAGACGTGTTTGGGAATGGGATAATGATTTTAAAAATTATTTGAAACGACTTGGAACAATTGGAATAGATATGGAAACGGCTACGATTTTTATTGTCGGTTATACTAATCAAATTGTTAGAGGTGCACTTTTATTGGTTTCGGATCTTCCTATGGTTTCCGAAGGTGTTAAAACAAGTCATTCCGATGAATTCGTTACTAAAAAATTTGTGGATTTACATTTGCAAATTGGTATTGAAGCAATGACCGATATTAAAGAAAAAGGTGAAGTAATTAAACATTTTACTTTTTAACAAGAATTTTTTTGCATAAAAATTAACTTGACTTATATAATATTTGCAACTATTTTACTTTTGAATTGTAATAATATCATATCCTACAAGGAGTGTATTATGAAAAAAATACTTAAAATATCGTTTTTGCTTGTTTTTTTATTTACAATAAAAATATATTCACAAAATTCAATAAATGAAGCGGAAGTAAAATTAACGCTTACAAAACTATTTGATTTTAGTAAAAACCGAAATTATAAACAAGCCGCAAATTTTTTGGCTTATACGGGTAAAGATAAAAACCGAATAGAAAGAACATCCTTTAACTTTTCCGAGAAATCCGAAATAAAGGCGGTTAAACGGAAATGTAAAAATATTAAAGCCTATTTGGAATTAAGCGATTCTTATGAATACGGAAAGTTTACCCGTAATGGAAATAAAGCGGTTTTGAACGTGATTTTTAAAAGCGGAGATCAGGAATTAAAAATTGCTTTTAGTTTTGTAAAAATAGGAAATAAAATTTTATTGATTGATTTTCAATAGTTTTTTTATCATATCAATTTCCTAATTATAAATGCCGGATACTAAAAAGTATTCGGCATTTGCTTTAATTAGAGATGTTAAACTCTTGAAGAGATAGGAACTTTGAAAAGCATTAGGCACAAACTTAAGAAACCTCCGAAGTTTAAGTGATGTTTTTTTATTCGGTATGTATATGGCAAAAATTAAATTTTAGGTATTCCCAAAACATTAAAAACTTCTGAGGTTTTTTTCCAAAAAAAAGTTTTAATGATATAGCAACAATTTTGTAAAAAGTTCATATCTCTTGACGAGATAGGAACTTTGGAAAGCATTAGGCACAAACTTAAGAAACCTCCAAAGTTTAAGTGATGTTTTTTTTATTCGGTATGAATTTGGCAAAAATTAAATTTTAGGTATTCCCAAAACATTAAAAACTTCGGAGGTTTTTCGC
>JALSTL010000032.1 GCA_026983755.1 Melioribacteraceae bacterium
CCGCTTATATTCGTCCACTATTTAATGACGGAAAAGGCCCTTTCCGTTGGGCGGCACTTTCCGGAGACCCAAACGATATTTATGAAACTGATAAAGCAGTAATGGAAACCTTCCCGGAGGACAAAGCTTTGGTGCGCTGGATTAAACTTGCACAAGAAAAAGTTAAATTCCAAGGAATGCCTACACGCATTTGTTGGCTTGGTTACGGAGAACGTGCAAAAATGGGAAAAATATTTAACAAACTTGTTGCCGATGGAAAAGTAAAAGCTCCTATCGTTATAGGAAGAGATCATCTCGATTGCGGCTCTGTTGCTTCTCCCTACAGAGAAACCGAAGGAATGAAAGACGGTAGTGATGCTATTGCCGATTGGCCGATTCTAAATGTTTTAATGAATACAATTGGCGGCGCCAGTTGGGTTTCATTTCATCACGGCGGAGGTGTTGGTATTGGTAAATCCTTACACGCTGGAATGGTAATTGTTGCAGACGGAACGCCTGAAGCGGAAAAACGTTTGGAACGCGTTCTTACTTACGACCCCGGTATGGGAATTATAAGACATGCAGATGCCGGTTACGAGCGTGCTATTAACAACGCGAAAAAACATAACATTAAAATACCAATGTTGAAAAAAGATTAAAAACTTTGTCATTGCAATTTCGAATACCGGAAGAAACAGTCTTACGATGGAGTATAACAGATTGCTTCGTAGTAAACTCCTCGCAATGACTATTTTTTATAAGTTTGAAAATCAAAAAAAATAAAACGAGGTGAACCATGAAAGTTTTAGTTGCCACAGTAAAACCCTTCGCCGCCGAAGCGGTGGAAAAGATTAAAGGAATAATTGCAAACGCCGGTTACGATTTTGCATTATTAGAAAAATACGAAGATAAATCACAATTGCTTAAAGCGGTTTCCGATGCGGATGCATTAATAATACGTAGTGATAAAATAACCAAAGAAGTAATAGAAGCAGCAAATAATTTGAAAATAGTAGTTCGTGCCGGCGCCGGTTACGATAATGTTGATTTGGATACCGCCACAGAAAAAGGAATTGTTGTAATGAACACACCCGGACAAAATTCCAATGCAGTAGCAGAACTTGCCTTAGGACTAATGGTTTACATGGCTCGCGGTATGTTTAACGGAAAACCGGGGACAGAACTTAAAGGAAAAACACTCGGAATTCATGCTTACGGTAACGTTGGTCGTTTGGTTGCTAAAATTGCCAAAGGTTTCGGTATGCAAGTTTCCGCTTTCGATCCGTTTATTCCAAAAGAAAAAATTGAAGCCGAAGGTGTAAAAGTTTATGAATCTGCAGAAGAACTTTATTCAAACAATCAATACGTCTCGCTTCACATACCGGCAAACGAAAAAACAAAAAATTCCATCAACTATGAACTGTTAACCAAAATGCCGAAAGGTGCAACATTAGTAAATACGGCACGTAAAGAAGTAATTAACGAAAATGATTTGCTAAAACTGCTTAATGAAAGAACCGATTTCAAATATGTTTCGGATATTGCTCCTACAAATGCCGATGAACTTCTGGAAAAATTCCCTGCTCAATGTTTCTTTACGCCAAAAAAAATGGGAGCCCAAACAGCAGAAGCCAACATCAACGCCGGTGTTGCCGCTGCAAATCAAATTGTTAATTTTATTGAAAACGGGGACGTTACTTTTAAGGTAAATAAATAAATGAAAAGCTGTCTAGTGAATTTTCCTTGACAGCTTTCGCAATTAAACAAATTTTATATCAAACAAATCATCAATAATTTTATTATAATAAACATAGCGGAATGTTTCCTGTAACCCTTCCAATTCCGCATTTGTTAAATCGAAGTTTATTGAATTTATTTTTTCATTAATAAACCCTGTAATACTATTTCCCAAATTTATTTTTTGCAAATAATTATTGATATTATCTAATAACTTATCATTCAATTTATCGAATTTGGAGTTAAACTCTTTTATAAGTTCTTCATTAGGCGAAGTAATAATATAATTGAGATAAGGTTGTTCAATTATTTCCAAAACCTGTTCGGCAAAACTTGTACCTTTTAAGTATAAATTATTTTGCCAATTTTCATTTCCACAAACAATATAAGTATTTTGCCTATCCATTTCATTTTTAGAATCCAATGTTATATCAACAGTTAAATTGAATCTTTCGCTAAAAACAATTTTAGATAAAATTACTTCATTTGATGAAACATCTCCTCTTAAAAATATTTTCTTTATTTCTTTACTATTACTTGGAAAATAAATGTAAGCATTAGATAAAATACTTTCGAAGGTTACACCGAATTTTTGTGAGACATAAAGTTTATCGTTTTTTATCAAATCCATGGAAGGCATTAAGGCTATACTGTTTTCCACATTAAATAATTCTTTTGAAACAAGGGACGAATCCTTAATAATTACATTATAATTGTTTTTATTATCTAAATTTAAAATAAATAAAGTCGCAAAAATATTGTTTGGAATTATTAAATTCATAATGTTAAAAAATCCGAATTATTGAAGATACAATCATAGAATACAATTTCCCTTTTTATTCGGATAAATAAATTATTATTCGATAAACTTTGGTATGTATAGAAAATTTTTTAAGTACCACTCAATTTTTTGATCATCCGGTTACAACACTTTGTTGATGTTAGAATTATTAAGATTTAATTTTTGATTTTAAAGATAAAAAGTCCGGTATAAATTACCGGACTAAAAAAATTATCTGATATTTTTAGGTTTAATACGTGCGGCTTTACCGGAAAGATTTCTTAAATAATAGAGTTTTGCACGTCTGACTTTACCTTGTCTAACTAATTCAATTTTTGCAATTTTAGGTGAATTGAACGGAAAGATTCTTTCCACACCAACACCGCTGGAAACTTTGCGAACGGTAAAAGTTTTACCATTACCGCTTCCTCTAATAGCAATTACATCACCTTCAAACTGTTGTATTCTTTCTTTAGAACCTTCAATTACACGCACATGAAGTTTTATTCTATCACCGGTATTAAAATCGGGGAAATCGGTTCTTTGTTGTCCGGCAACAACATCATTTAATTTATCCATTTTTACTCCAAACTATTAATTTTTTTCCAATTTTCAGTTAAAATTTTTGATTGTTCTTCTTTCCATTTATTTATTTCTTTATCATTACCGGAAAGAAGCACTTTAGGAACTTTCATTCCTTTATATTCTGCCGGTCTTGTATAAAGCGGTGCTTCTATAACTTCTCCGTTCATAAAAGAATCGTGTAGCATAGATTCACTGTTGCCAATAGAACCGGGTAATAATCTTACTATTGAATCCGTAATTATCAGAGCAATAAGCTCTCCACCGCTTAAAATAAAATTACCTATTGAAATTTCATCGGTAGCAAATTTTTGTCTTACTCTGTCGTCAATTCCTTTATAATGTCCGGCAATAATAATTATGTTATTTGCCAAAGAAAACTTATTGGCAAGAGATTGATTATAAATTTGTCCCTTTGGTGTAGTAAAAATAATATGTTGATATTTTCTTTCACTTAGCAATTTTTCCATACATTTAAAAAACGGTTCGGGTTTTAGTAACATACCTGGTCCGCCGCCAAAAGGTTTGTCATCTATCTGTTTGTATTTATTGTCTGTATAATCTCTAAGGTTATGAACAACAATTTTAACTATACCATTATTTTGTGCTCTTTTTACAATACTTGTATTTAACATACTATTAAGTGAATCCGGAACGGCACTTAAAATATCAATTCTCATCATAGTTAAAAATTTCACCTTCGGGTGATAAAATTAAAGTTTTATTTTTAATATCAATTTCCGAAAAATATTTTTTTACGGCAGGTATCATTACTTGCTGTCCTTTATTATTTTCAATAAGGTAAATATTATTTTCGGGTATAATAATTACATCAATCAATTTTCCAAAGAACTTATTATTTTTTATAACTTTACAACCAATCAAATCGTGAATAAAAAACATATCGTCGGACAAATCAAAAGATTTGCTCGAATTTATGTATAATTTTTTTCCTAAAAAATCATGTACATCCTCAACATTATTAAATCTTTTAAATTTAATAATTAAGGAGCTGTCAATTTTTTCAACAGATTCAATATTCAATTCTTTCAAATTGCCGAAAAAATCAATATAGACTTTTTGAAGGTTAAAAAATCTGTCTTCAAAATCCGAAAAAGATTTTAAAACAACGGAACCATCCAAAGCATAAACAGAAACTATTTCCGCTATTAAAAAAAATTCGTCCAATTAATCTAATATTTTTAGTATAGCTCTTTTACCTTCTTTAGCTGCAATTGCAGTTAAAAGTGTTCTCATAGCTTGAGCGGTTTTACCTTGCTTACCTATAACTTTACCAACATCATCGGCGGCCACTTTAAGGTTAAGCTCAACAGTATTTTCGTTGGGAGCAGTTTCTTCTATGCTCACACTGTCGGGACTATCAACAAGGTGCTTTGCTAAAAATTCAACGAATTCTTTCATGAGAGTACCTATAATTATTTCGGAAACAGGATACTTTTAATTAAAAGCCAAGTTTCTAATTAAGTAAAAACTATTCTGCGTTTTGTTCATCAGAAACTTTTTCAGAAGCAGTATCCTCATTAACTTCTGGAGCTTTATCTTCTATATTTTCTGTTTCGGCAGCTGCTTGTTCATCTTCAAGTTTTTTCTTTGCAGCTTCTAACTTTTCTTTTTTTCTTTTTTCAGCTTTTTCCTTTTTAGAGGCAAGTTTTGTTTCTTGATATTTTGCCCATTCTTCCATCTTGTTATTTATATCGCTTTCGGATAAACCTTTTTTAAGTAATTCTTTCTTTAATAAAATTCCTTTACTACTCAGTAAATTTTTAACCGTAGTTGTTGGTTTGGCACCCACATTTAACCAATATAATGCTCTGTCTTCTTTTAATTCAACAGTTGCGGGATCGGTTTTGGGATTATAGGAACCTATTGCTTCTATGTATTTACCATCTCTTGGTGAACGCACATCGGCAGCAACAACTTTGTAAATAGGTTGTCTTTTTTTACCCATTCTTCGTAATCTTAGTTTTACAGCCAAATTAGAAAACCTCCAAAAATTATAATTATTTTTATTTTAATTAAGTTTAAAATTAGCAAAATTTCCAAAAAGTTTTTTACCGCCTTTGGAATTTATTTTTTTCATCATTTTTTGCATTTCATTAAATTGTTTAATTAAACGGTTAACGTCTTGAATTGAACTTCCGCTTCCACGGGCAATTCTTTTTCTTCTGCTTCCGTTTAATATTCTTGGTTTCGCTCTTTCTTTTTTTGTCATAGATTGTATTATGGCTTCTACTTTTACCAATTGTTTATCGTCAATATCGGCATTTTTAATTGCGGAATTAATTCCAGGAATCATAGCCATAAGCGATTTTAACGAACCCATTTTTTTTATCATTTTAATTTGCTTAAGAAAATCTTCAAAGTCAAATTTATTCGAAAGTAATTTTTTTTCCAAATCTTCCGCTTCTTTTTCATTTACTTGAGCTTGTGCTTTTTCAACGAAAGAAATTATATCTCCTTTTCCTATTATTCTGGAAGCTAGTCGATCCGGATAAAACTTTTCGATACTGTCTAATTTTTCACCAAGGCTTACAAATTTAATCGGTTTTTCTACAACTGCTTTTATAGAAAGAGCACACCCGCCTCTAGAATCACCGTCAAGTTTAGTAAGAACAATACCGTCAAAATTTACTACTTCGTTAAATGCTTTGGCAGAATTGACTGCATCTTGTCCGGTCATTGAATCAACAACAAATAAAGTTTCCGTTGGTTTTACGGCGTTTTTTATTGCAAGAACTTCATTCATTAGTTCTTGATCAACATGCAATCTTCCGGCAGTATCGATAATAATTGTATTAAGATTATTTTCTTTTGCATATTTTACGGATTCTTCGGCAATATTTACGGCATCTTTGCTCCCTTCAATGTTAAATACCGGAACATTGATTTGCTCTCCAAGTATCATAAGTTGCTCAATAGCTGCAGGACGATAAATATCCGCTGCAGTAAGTAAAACTTTTCTATCTTTTTCTTTAAGAAACTTAGCCAGTTTACCGCTAAATGTTGTTTTACCGGAACCTTGCAATCCAACCATTAAAATAATTGTAGGACCACTCGGATTTAACATTAGTTCTTGATTGGTTGAACCCATAAGTTCGGTCAACTCATCATAAATAATTTTAGTAATTAGTTGACCCGGTGTAACCGAAGCAAGAACCTCTTTACCAAGAGCTTTAACTTTTACATCTTCAATAAATTGTTTTGCAACTTTATAATTTACATCCGCATCCAAAAGAACACGTCTTATTTCTCTAAGAGTATCGGAAATATTTTTTTCCGATAAACGACCTTGTCCGGTAACCTTTTTAAGAGCTTTTTCAAATTTAAGGGTTATATCTTCAAGCATAATTTTTTTAAAGTATTAAAATGAGAGCAAATTTACAAGTTTTAATCATTAACCTTTTAACGCATTTGCACCGGAAACAATTTCCAATATTTCGGTAGTGATAGCCGCTTGACGTTCTTTATTATATTTTACTTGTAATGTTTTAATCATTTCTTTTGCATTTTCCGTAGCCATATCCATGGCGGTCATTCTTGCACCAAGCTCGGCTGCATACGAATCTAATAATAAAGTCCACATTTGCGATTTTAAATGTCGTGGTAAAAGTGATTCGATGATCTCCTTTTGAGTCGGTTCATAAATATATTCTACATGTTTATGGGTTTCTTCTTCATCTTGTTCCATTTGCGGAATTGGTAGCAATTGTGTTTTGATAACAACTTGTTTTACAACGGAATGGAATTCGTTTGAAACAATAATAACTTCATCAAATTCCCCCGAGCTAAATTTAGAAGTTAATTCGTTGACCAATGAAGATGCAAAATCAAATTGTAGTTTTGAAAAAATACCTTTGTGGGAAGCAACAATATTAAATCCTTTTTTCGAGGAAAAGAAATCCGCACCTTTTTTACCGATACAATAAAGATGAACATTTCCATTAGAAAATTGTTTATTATATTTTTCATCAATAAGTTTTTCGGTTTCTCTTATTGCATTCATATTAAAACCTCCGCAAAGTCCTCTATCGGAAGTAATGACTACAATTGCAACGTTGTTAATTTCTTCTCTGGTTTTAAAAAGAGGATTGTTATCCACACCTACACTTTGAATCAGATGTTTTAATACTCCTGCTAATTTTGTTGAATATGGCTTAGCATTGGTTATATTTTCTTGTGCTTTGCGTAACCTTGCCGCAGCAACCATTTTCATTGCTTTGGTTATTTGTTGAGTATTTTTTACACCAACTATTCTATGTTTTATTTCTTTTAGGGTTGCCATATTGTATCAAATAATACTTTAAATTAACTCTTTTTAAATTTGTTTTGAAATTCCGAAACAATACTATTTATTGCTTCGATAGTTTCATCACTAAGAACTTTTTCTTTTCTGATTGTATCAAATAATTCCGGTTTACTTAAATCTATATATTCAAGTAATTCTTTTTCAAACCTTTTTATATCTTTTACATTAATATTTTCCATAAACCCTTTAGTTGCGGCAAAGATTGCAACAACTTGTCTTTCAACCGGAACAGGAGCATATTGACCTTGTTTTAATAATTCAACTAATCTTTCACCTTTTGCCAATGTTTTTTGAGTAGCTTGATCAAGATCGGAACCGAACTTTGCAAATGCAGCTAATTCTCTATATTGCGCCAAATCCAATTTCAACGAGCCGGCTACTTTTTTCATTGCTTTAATTTGAGCGTTACCTCCAACACGAGAAACACTAATACCAACATTAATTGCCGGACGAACACCTGCATTAAATAAGTCCGGTTCTAAATATATTTGTCCGTCTGTAATAGAAATTACATTGGTAGGTATATAAGCAGAAACATCACCTTGTTGGGTTTCGATAATAGGCAAAGCGGTAAGACTTCCTCCGCCTAAATCATCACTTAGTTTAGAAGCTCTTTCCAGCAATCTTGAATGTAAATAAAAAATATCTCCAGGATAAGCTTCGCGTCCGGGTGGTCTTCTTAAAAGTAAGGATAATTCTCTGTATGCAACCGCTTGTTTTGAAAGATCATCATAAACAACAAGAGCATGTTTTCCGTTATCTCTAAAATATTCCGCAAAAGTAGCGCCTGCATAAGGGGCAATATATTGAAGCGGTGCAGGATCTGAAGCTGCTGCCACAACCACGGTGGTATAATCCAATGCTCCGTGTTCTTCAAGTTTTGAAACAACTTGTACTACTGTAGAATTTTTTTGTCCAACGGCAACATAAACACAATAAACAGGTTCAATTCCTTCGGCTTTAGCTTCTTCACTATGGGTATATTTTTGGTTAATAATAGTATCAACTGCAACAGCGGTTTTGCCGGTTTGTCTATCGCCAATAATCAACTCTCTTTGACCTCTTCCAATAGGAATCATAGCATCGACAGCGGTAATACCTGTTTGCAGAGGTTCGGTTACCGGTTGCCTTGCCACAACACCAAGAGCTTTTCGTTCAATTGGTAAGTATTGAGAAGATTGAATAGCACCTTTTCCGTCAACAGGTATTCCCAACGGGGTAACAACTCTACCGAGGAATTGTTCTCCGACCGGTATGGAGGCAACACGTTTTGTTCTTTTAACCGTATCGCCTTCTTTAATAAGAGAACTATCGCCAAAAAGAACACAACCAACGCTATCTTCATCCAAGTTAAGCACCATACCTATTATATTATTTGGAAATTCAACAAGTTCACTTGCCATTACTTGAGACAAACCGTAAACTTGAGCGATACCATCACCGACGGATAAAACGGTACCGACATCATAAACATCAATTTTATTTTCAAAACCAGCTAATTGTTTTCTAAGAATAGCAGAAACTTCGTCCGGTTTAACTTCAGCCATTATTTTACCTTTTAAATTTTTCTTAGATTAATTGCTTAAATATTTTTCTTCAAATAATTTTTTCTTCAATAATTCCAATTGATGCTTTACCGAAGCATCAATAACAGTATCTTTATAACGGGCTGTAAACCCGCCTATTATCGATTTATCAACTTTGTAACTAGCTACAATTTTTTTATTGGTAATTTTTTCCAATTTTTTAACAATATCTTCTTTTTGATTTTCAGATAGCTCTACTGCACTGCTAATTTGCACTTTAATTCTGTTTAATTTTTCATCACTTAATTGAATAAATCTTTCGCAAATTTCAAACAATAGATTTGCTCTTCCTCTTATTGCAATAAGTTTTAAAAAGTTTTTTACTTCCGAAGAAACTTTTCCGAAAAAAATAGCTTCGAGTATATTTTCCTTTTTACTTGTGGAAATCAGATAGCTATTTAGAATACTTTTTAATTCATCAGAAGATGCAAGTGTATTGTAAACAAGTTCAATACTTTTTAATGCCTCTTCAAAAGAATTATTTTCTTCTGCTGTTTGTAATAAAGCATTGGCATATCTTGTGGAAATTACAAATTCGCTCATAGCTTAATTACCCGATAAATCGTCAATATATTTATTTACCAAATTAATATTTTTTTCTTTGTCCAAATTATCTTTAATAATTTTTTCAGCTGCGTCAATAGCAATTGATGCAACTTGTCCTTTAAGGCTGGCAAAAGCCTCTTGAGTTTTTCTTTGAATTTCCACGGAAGCATTATCTATAATCTTTTTAGCTTCGGTTTTGCCTTCTGAAATAATTTGGTTTTTCAAATTTTCGGCATATTCTCTGCCTTGTGCAATAATTTTTTGAGCTTCTTCTTCGGCTTTAGCCAAGTTTTGCTTATTTTTTTCCAAAAGTTCTTCGGCTTCTTTTCTGGCGGTTTCGGCGCGTTCAACGGAATCTCTGATAAACTTTTCGCGTTCGTCCAAAGAAGATAGTATTGGTTTCCAAGCAAATTTTTTGAGTACAACCAGTAGCAGAAAAAATGTTACGGCAGTCCAAAAAATTAAGCCCGGGTTTATATCAAGTAAACTACCTTGAGCTTCAGCTTCGGAAAAAAATAACATAAATGTTGATAATAATGCAAACATTTTAAGTTCCTTATTAAAAATTAAATTTGAGGAGTATAAAAATACTCCTCAAAAATTTATTAGATTATTTAAGAGCTAAAAGAATGCAAATTACCAAGGAAAATAGAGCAATACCTTCAATAAGAGCTGCGGCAATAATCATCGAAGTTCTAATATCACCGGAAGCTTCCGGTTGACGTCCACTGGCGTCCATAGCTGAAGCTGCGAGTTTACCAATACCCAAACCGGCTCCAAAAACAGTTATGCCAGCTCCAATTCCTGCGGCTAAGAATGCAAAATCCATTTGTTTTCTCCTTAATTTGAAATAATTTATTAATGATCTTGATGAACAGCCATCCCTATAAAAAGAGATGACAACATTGTAAAAATGTAGGCTTGAATAAGCGCTACTAAAATTTCCAGTAAAAATATAAATAAAGCAAATGCAACCGATACGGGTGCAACAAAATATGTATGTAAAATAAATATCAAGCCTATTAAAGCCATAATTACTATATGACCGGCTGTCATATTTGCAAACAACCTAACCGCCAGTGCAAACGGCTTGGTAAATAAGCCTAAAATTTCTATAAGAAATATTACAGGTACCAGCGCTATAGGTAACCCACCGGGCATTAAACCTTTAAAATAACCCAGCAATCCGTTCTTTTTTATTCCACCTAGTTGTATCACTAAAAATGAAATTACGGCAAGTGTTGCCGTAACGGCAATATTATTTGTTGCGGTAGCTCCATAAGGAAGCAAACCGAGAAAATTACAAAACAAAATGAAGAAAAATATGGTAAGTAAAAACGGTAAAAACTTTTCGTAACCTTTTCCTATTGTGGGTTTTGCAATTTCGTCTCTTACAAAAACAACAAGAACTTCCATTGCATTTGCCAAACCTTTTGGTAAAAAAGATTTTTTATAAGATTTTGCTACTTTAGCAAATATTATTATTAAAAGAGCAAAAGCAATCCACATAAAAACTATGTTTTTCGTAATGGAAATATCCAAACCGAATAAGTGCAATTCCGGTAAGTTGATAGTAAAAAACGGCTCGAAATTTAATTGCCTGCTATCTAAAATATGATGCATAATCCAACCGGCACCGCCGCCTTGATGTTGCGCAGCTGCCGTTGTTAAAGTATCCGAAACTGTTTTAATTTCTTCTGTGTGCATTTATTATTATTTTTTCTTAGTTGCTACCCGTTGAAAATATAATACTTCCAATAAAAGTGACATAAAATAAAATATAAAGAATACTAATATAAATGCATATTTATCAATATTCAAGAATTTTATTATTAAAACTATTGCAAATAATAAAATTAATATTCTAATTCCCAAACCGCCAAAATTAAATAACATAAACACCGAATGACGTGCTTTGTAGGAATAGCTGAACAACATAATTGCAACAACAGAATTTATTACGCTTAAAATTGCTGCATAAATTATAGAATATAAAGTTACTTCATTTATTATTTCAAAATACTTTAAAGTTAAAATAATTATAAAGTTTAAAAAATAAAATATAAAAATGTTTTTTAAAAAATCATTCATTTTTTTTATTGTAATACATAACGGTTTTAACCAAATTATAAATTCCCGCAAATCCTCCGAACAAACTGAAAATGACAGTTAGCAGCGGATAAGTTTTTAATTTACCGTCTAACCATTTACCCAAGAAAAGCATTAAAAGAATTGCGGCAACCAACTGAACACCCAAGCCCAAGTATGGCGCAGCTTGTTCATAAGCTTTTATAATTTTTTTTTCTTTATTATTGTTTGATTTCACCGGATGCAGAACCTACATAAGATGAATTTTGTCCCATTGAACTTTTCCCGTCGAATGTAGCACCTTCTTCAATTATAAGAACTTTGGCAAAAAGATCTCCTTTAACTTTAGCGGTCGATTCCAAAGTTAATTTATCTTCTACTTTAATTATTCCTTCCACTTTTCCGCTTATGGTAACGTTTTTAGCATTAATTTCTCCTTTTACAACCGAAGAAGTTCCTAAGGTCAAATTTCCTTTGATATGCACGTCTCCTATAATTTTTCCGTCAATTCTTACATTACCGTTGCTGGAAAGTTTGCCGTCTATGTTTACCCCACCGCTTAAAATGCTAACATCTTCGGAGTAAGCTTCTTCTTTTTTGGTCGAGTTTTTTCCTATCATTTTACTAAAATCTCCTTTGGGTTAATTGGTTTACCGTTTTTCCAAATTTCAAAATGAAGATGTGGTCCGGACGTATTTTTACCGGAATTACCGCTCAATGCAATCAGTTCACCTTGAACTACAAATTCCCTTTCTGATTTTAGCAATGCCGAACAATGTTTATAAACAGTTATAAAACCATTGGAGTGTTGAATAATTATTTTATTACCGTCGTTTATTGTAAAATCGGCAAATATTACCAAACCTCCTTCTGCGGCAAAAATCGGCGAACCTATTTTAGAAGCGAAGTCTATTCCAAGATGCCCTGATGTAGGATTAAATTCCTTTATTATAAAACCTTTACTCGGACTTAAAAATAAACTTTTATTTTTTTTGTGCTCCTCACTTTGAAATTTTTTAGTAATAAGTTGATTATAAATAAATAGAATATTTCCGCCGTAAGGTAAATTTTTTATTTTTTCATATCTTAAACTATCGTAAATAGCCGATGTTGAATCTAACGAATCTGATGTTCCTAAAATATATGCCATTTTTAATTTTTTATTTACGGAACTAAGTGATTCCAGTTCTTTGGAAAGATAATGTACTTTTTTTTCAAGTTCAACGGTTCTTGCGGCTTGTTCCTGTAATTCTTTATGTTCAAAGTAATACAACCAATTTTTAATAGGTGTTAATCCTATAAAAAAAACCGTAGCTAAAAAAATAAAAACGGTATAGATTATTATCCATAAAATTATTTGTGAAAATTTCAGTTTGTACGTGATTGTTTCACTATCCGTAAAATTAGGTGTAAAATAAATTGTTGTATGCCTGAGTTTTTTTAAATTTAGTTTCATAAGTAAATCTTAATCTTTAATACCGACATAAAATATATCATTGTAATTAATGTTAAAGTTAAACACTGATAAATAAAGAAAATTTTTTTAATACCAATACGTTTTTTTGTATCTAAACAAATCAAATATTTAATGTACAAATATAAGAAGAAAATAAATGATTAAATAATACGAACAAACAAGAAACATAATTCGGAAATGTTAACTTTTACTATTTTTTAAAAGTAGAACTATGATATTAAGAGAATTGCATTTTAGCGGTTAATATTTAATTTAATAAGATTTTAATTATTTAAATATTTATTTTTTATACTTAATGTTTTTTTTGATAAAACAACCTCAGTATTTCCAAATATTATGCATCCAAAACCATTGCTCCGGATGTTGCTTAATAAGGTTCTCCAAAAGCGTCATATATTGTTGATTAAAAGCTTTTATTTTTTCATTATAATTGCCTTCCAAACTATCAAGCTTTATTTCTTCAAGAATACCTTGGTAATTACCGTTTGGTTTTCTAACGCAAAAAAGCACTAATACCGGAGCATTCAATTTTAATGCAATAGAAGGTGTTCCTGCAAATGTTGAAGTTTGTTTTCCGAAAAAACGGACTTTAATTCCATCTCTGGGACCACGTTGATCTCCAACAACACCAACAATTTTATCTTCTTTTAGAGCTTTAAAAATTTCTTTTACTGAAATTCCCAAAGGTATTTCTTTATTACCGAATTTTTCACGAACATTTTTCAGCCATTTTGTAACATAAGGATTGCTTTGTTCTTTTACCAAAACATTGATAGGATTTTTCAATAGTATTCCGGTAACCAATGCGGCAAATTCCCAATTTCCGTAATGCGCTGTTAATAAAATTAACCCTTTACCTTCGGATTTTCTTTTTTTTATTAAATCGAAATTATTTATTGAATAAGCGGAAAGAATTTTTTCTTCAGACAATTTCGGATAGACAAATAATTCCAGAAAAGTAATTGCAATGCTTCTATAGTTTTTAAAAGCAATTTTTTTCAGATCTTTGTCGGGTAAATCCGGGAAGGCAATTTTAAGATTATGCAATACAACATTCCGCCGCACTCTTATTATATAAAAAAACAGAAACGCTAAAATTTTTGATGTATATTTTATATAAGATAATCCACCCAAGCTAAAAAATTTACCGATAAAAATAAAAACCAGGTATTCTATCTTATAAAGAATCAAAACGAATTCCTAAAATTACATGGAAAGTCTTCTTTGCCAGTTAGGATCTTGAAGCTCGCCTCTTTTTGTAGAATGAATTAATTCATAATTATTAAAACCGGTAAGATCGCCAAATATAAAATACGCTCCACCTTCTATATTATTATATTTCCATATTACATAAGGTTTTAGGTTTGAAGAACTGGGATGACGTTCAATTTCACTTGGTTTTCCGTATAAAGTATAAATTCTACCTCTATCGGTTTTATAACCGGGTAAGGTAAAACCTCTGAAATGTTCATTACAATATTTTATTCTTTCGAAATACAAATCCTTAAATTCATTACGTTTGGTTGCCGGTTCGGTATCGCGTTTGCTCCAAAAATCGAATAAAAATTTTCTTTTTTGTTTTAAAGAATCCAAAGCCGTGTAACTTGCTATTTCCTTTTGAGAAGCAATTAATTTAGATTCGTCAAACATTTTATCGCACTCTTCCATAGTTAAAATTCCAAATTCGCTTTCTATAAATTTGTTTTTACCGGATGCCACAGTTGTAATTTTTTTTACTTTCGGATTTATTAAAAAGAATTTTTTTGTAGCTGCATAAGCTTTACCGCTTGTTTTGTTTTTCAGATTTAAAATAAAAGTATAAGTACCGGTAGGTATTTTTTTTAAGTTAATAAAACCAATATCCACTATGGAATTTTTGCGACTTTCAATTTTCTTGGATTTTGCTTCAACAATTTTTCCTTCGGAGTTTTGTATTAATTTTGATAATACAAGAACATCTTTTGGACCAACTTTATTCAAATGATATAGCTCTGCATAGTAAAATAAAACCGGTGAGGTTTCACCGTAAATCATTGAAGGATTAGGATATACTTCTAATGTATTTTTATAAAAAATAGAGTTTGTATTGACATTATCATTTACTATTTTATTTGATAATTCAATGTTGCTAATAGAAAACTTTGATGTTTTATACGGCAAAACATTGAACTCGTCTTTATATTCTTTAATGTTATTTTCATCATCATTATCTTTTATGCTTATATATATTGTATAGTTTCCCTTTTTTAATACATAACCAACCAATCCTAACAATGTATTAACCCTTTTATCTTTATTATTGGCAATTTCATTTTTATATGCCCAATCTTTATTAACAATTAGTTCACCCGTTTCTTTATTCTGAATTTGCAAATGAATTATTGCATTAACTGAATATTTATTGTCAAGTTGAACTGCTTTCAAAGCGCTTTGATTAAAAGAATAGTAAACTTCAAGATAATTACTTAACGAATCGTATTTAAACTGTGCGTAATCGAAATTAAATTGTAAATCTTTTTGAGCATGGATATTGGCTAAAAAAGTAAATAATAATATTGTAAAAATTTTTTTCATATTTTGAATTACCTTCATTTTATCTAACAATGAGTTTATTTTAACCTTTAAATATATGAATAATATAAAATTTATTTAATGCACTTTTTATTACACTATTACATTTTTCACAACTTAGTTTTTATATTATTTAACCAAACATTTATAGAATCCAAAACAGCGGGTGAAACAGTTTGACTAATTTTTGCATATTCGTTAGGTAAACCGGTTTGACAGTGTTGCAATAAGTGATTGAGATTAGGAAATATTATGCTTTTGTAATTTTTATTTCCTGCTTGCTCTAATGCCCGCCTTAGGGCATTATTATTTTTAGCGGCATTAACCTGTACATCTTTATCTCCGTAAATTATTAAAACCGGTATTTTAATTTTTGTAAAAGTTTTTTTCGGATTATAATTCAAGTAATATTTAAACCAAGGAGTTAACATAAAATTCAATTGATTTTTAAAAGCTACGATAGAATATTTTTTTTTAACCAAATCTTCTTTTGGTAATGTGGCTCTAAATTGTCTATATGTATTCCTTAGTTTGTTATACGCCAAAGCCGAATCTTTTATACTGCCAACTATGTTTAATATTTTTTTATTTATTTTAAGATCTCGTTGAATTACATTATCCGGTATCCCGGATTTTTCTTGTATATCAACCGTTTGAGTAAGTAATATTTCTTTTCCGGTAATACCCGGTGTTGAAAGAAGAATAATAAATTTAACATTATCGCTTTCCGATGCAATACGTGCCGCAATTAATCCACCTTCGTTAAAACCGATAATACCAATTTTGTTTGTATCTACATAACTTTTTGTTTTCAAATATTTCAGTGCAGAAATCATATCTCTCGTAAAATCTTTTGTAGTTGCTTTTTCGAATTTCCCACCGGATTTTCCCACACCTCTATCATCGGCTCTAAAAACAACATATCCTTTTCTTGTTAAATAATCCGATATTAAAAGAAAAGGTTTATGACCGTACATAGTTTCATCTCTATCATGTTTACCCAAACCGTTTATTAAAAGTATTGCAGGATATTTTTGCTTATTTTTTTTAGGATAAGTAATTGTACCGGCTAAATTTATGCTATCTATGTAATTAAAAAAATAAACCGAATCATTGTTATACGGATATGGCTTTACCGGATATTGCGGATGACCGGTTCTTAAAATTTCATCCGGTCTGTAAAAATCCAATTCGGAAATAAAATTATCTTGATACCAAGTACCTATTATTTTCGTACTATCCAAATTGATTATTCCCTTATATCGTATTTTATACTTATTAATTGAAAACATAATAAGATTATTATTTATTACCAAACTATCGGTAGGAATATTATATTGCTTTTGTTTAGGACTTGATATTTTAAGATTCACATTTCCGTTTTTACTTTTCAGAATATCCGCAGAAATAACCAGTTGCCTTTTGGGTGTTTTTAAAAATCCGCTCCATTTTCCAAACAGTTTTTCATTTATTGTAGTTTTATTAAAAAAAAGATTTGAAATAATAAAGTATAGTGCGATAATTAAAATTAAACCTATTAATATAAATAAGGATTTTTTACTTTTCATATTTTTTAATAACCATTAATGTTTTTTGTGGAAATAAGTAATAAAACATATCAATATTATTTTTAAGTTCCTACAGGCTAAATTTACTATACAAATAAGTTAAAATAAGCAGTATTCTATTATTCAATATTCAATAAAAATAAACCGATAAATAATTTTGTGGAAAAATGTTACTATTTTATACATAAAAAAACAGTAATTACAAAAGAAAAACTTTAGAAAAAACTAGTCAACTTTAAATCCAAAAGCTGTAAACAAGAGAATAAAATAATAAAAAAAAACGGTTTTGCTAAAATAAGCAAAACCGTTTTAATAACAATGATTTTATGCGATTAAAAGCCAATTCTTAAAGTAAACACATGATTAACATCGAACCATTTAACATCAACAAAAGCGTAATCTAAAGAAAGATTAACATTGGTAAATTGCATAAAATTCAAACCTGCACCAAACGAATAACTTCCGAAAATATTCGGATTTTCATCGGTAGCAAGCGGCGAATAGATATAGCCGCCTCTTAAGTAAAGAATATCATCATAGGAATATTCCAAACCGACTTTGTAATCGTCGAAAGTATAGTTATTGTTTGTATAAGTAGTAGCAAGAGTAAGAGAATTAACTTCATCCAATTCGGCTTTATAAGAAAGACCTAAAGACATTTCCGAAGGCATTGGATTGGATGCGGCATCAATTTTCACCCAAGTAGGTTCTCTATCAGAACCGGTTTGAGAAGCGGAAATAAAAGTACCGTTACCATCATATTTCATTGAACCGCCTAAGTTTTTAACGGCAACTCCAATTGATAATCCTTTTACATTCATAAGGTCTCTATATTGAACACCTGCATCTACGGTTAAAGCCGAAGCACTAACTCTTCCGAAACTTTCTTTAACAAGTTTGAAATTAGCTCCAACGGATACTCTATCGGTTATTTTATTTGAATAAGTTAACCCGAGAATAAAATAGGTAGGGTTCATAATTTGACCGGTTCCGTCGGGTTGATCTATGGTAGTTACATTTATATCTCCGATATTAAAACCGGTAAAAGAAAATCCTATTGAGCCAAGTGAACCGAATTTACTACTAACAGCAACATTGTTAATACTCATATCGGCAAAATATTTTCTATAAGAAAACATAGCATTTGCATTTGATGTAGCAAAATCCAGACCTGCGGGATTCCAAAATACAGCATCTAAGCCGGAAACAGCAGCAATTTGTGAACCGCCCATTGCCAAATGTCTTGCACCAATAGGTATTCTTAACTCGGCAGCAGCGGCAGAACCGGATTTATCCGTACCACTTCCCAGTGTTACAATAGACCAAGATACTAATAGAAAAAACGTGAATAATAGTCTATTTAATTTAGACATATTTACCTCCAATTATAAATTTATTTTTAGTAAGGTGCATAATTACTTATGCACCTTATATAAATCATTAATATACTTTCAATATTTGTGTTTCTTGAACAACAGCCAATTTAAGTATTTTAGTTTTACCTAAATCGGGCATATCTATATATATTACGTAAATACCGCTTGCAACCGGGTAACCTTTATCGTTTAACAAATTCCATCTGTCAAATTGACCGGAAGTTGCTTCGTGCTTAATTGTTTTAACAAGAACACCACTTAAATCAAATATTCTGATTGTTGCTTTTTCAGGCAAATGATTAAACGTAACATAATGTTGTGCTCTTGATGTTTCCCTGGCATGTGTTCCATAATATGGATTTGGGAAAACGTTTATTTTTTCAACGTCTTCTTTTTTATTTGCTGTACTTAATTCAGCTTTTGGACTGGTAAATGTAAATTCATCTCCCGGTAAATTTACATAATTTGGTACAATTTCCATTGTAAATGCACCACGTAAGTATGAAGCTGCACCTCTGTTTTTAGGCCAAATTGCATACAGAACATTTGTTGATGGACCCCAATTTGCGTTATCATCATAAAAAGTACCGGGACTGTATGTAGTATTGTGAATAAATATGTATTCTCTACCACCTAAATCTGCAAATGCTGAACCATCCCAGCCCATATCCCACAAATTGTTAGCACTACCATTTGCAGAATCTTCAACAAAGCTTATATCTAATTGACGTGGATTAGCAGGATCACTCATATCCCAAGCTGTAAAAGGTATCCAGCCAAGGCCTCCATAAGCATAACCTTTATCTCTTCTGTAAGTAGCACCTCTTGACCAACCATTTGCTTCTGAAGTATCTGCTACAGAACCGCCAACCCATCTTAATTCAACCGGAATATAGTCGGCAGCTGTTAAATTAGACCCAAAGAAATTGATACCTAAATCCATACCTCCAAAGAATTGTGCGCCACCCCAGTTTGTACCACTAATCCAACGTGGTCCATCATAACTCCAATGATTGATTGCAACCGGAGGTCCTATTGCTTTAACCATCATTCCGTCAACTATTTGATAGTCTTCATCACCTTTTTGATTTGTTTGATTCTTCAAAACAACATCACCTGTTGTTACATTTGTTAAATTCCAAACAAATCCACCGGCTAAAGTATCAAACGTTACCTTATATGTATTTCCGGTCGTAACTGTTGGATCAATAACCAAAGCAACTACTTGACCATCACTTCTACCTGCCGTGTGTTCAACTTTAGCACTATCACCTACCATGGCAGAAGTTCTAAGGCCAACTTTTGTTTCAGGTACGGATGATAAAATTACTTGTGCAGAGTTTAACACATGAAATGGTAATAATGGCGATGGATTTACGGCATAAGCAATAACAGCAAAATAATATGCTTGACCGTCAACCAATTCTTTTTTTCGTATTTCATCTTTTGTAATGTTAATAAACCTTTGTATTCCTTGGTCTTTTCCTTGAACTACTAATTGGGGAATACTTTTTCCATTTACGTCTGTAACAGTATCATAAACTGCAGTTACACCATTGCTTACATCATAAACAGCTAAAAGTTTTCCATCTTTTAATGATGATGAAGCATTTGGTAATTGATAGACTCTGTAACCTTCAAATTTATATCCTTGATCATTAAATGATTCAATTTCTTTGACTTTATCTTGATCACCATCCCATTTTAGGACTATTTCATTGTGTAACGGTATTATCGAAACACTTGGCGGAGGAATGGAAGGTAATTTAAATAATTGATCGAAAACTATTTGTGCAGTAGCATCATTCTTTTTAAGTTTGGAAATACTGTTTAGGTTATCCTTCCCAAGACCGCCAACCAAAGCAACAACTACTTGAGCAGTATCACCTAAACTCATTGTAATAGGACCATTTGTTACCATTATTCTTCTGTCACTAGGTCCATCAACGGCACCGTCAATTTTACCGGTACCTGCAACAGGATCACCGTCTGTTAAATATGTACCAAACGGAGTTACTGTTGAAAC
>JALSTL010000033.1 GCA_026983755.1 Melioribacteraceae bacterium
CAAGAAGGAAAGCATATTCAAAAGGTTTTGAGTTAAGTTCGCACATTGCTTTAACTTGCTCAAGCTTACCTTCGGGTAATGAACCGGTATCTGCCAATAGTCTTCCTATGATTGTACTTTTGCCGTGATCAACGTGTCCGGCAATTACTATGTTCATTTGTTGTTTCATAATTCAAATAAAAAGAATGATTGGATGATTGTTAAAAATTGAATGATTGATCTGTCTTCACTTCGTTCAGACGGAATTTGATTATTCCCAAGAGAAAAGCTTTAGGAAATGATTGCTTCAATCTTCAATTCCATATTTTTCAACCATTTCTCTGATAACATAATCATTGTTCCAATCTGTTTTTTCTTTAATCATTTTAATTTGTGAACGATTGTAGTTAATTAATTTATTTTCAAGTGAATAATGTTTTGAATCATATTCGTTAAACCATTTCTCAGTAACTAATTCGGCATTATAGAATGCATAAATTTGACTGTAATTTTCACCGAGTGAACCAAGTGCAATATTATTAAATTGAATATTTTCTTTTAAGTACCTTCTACTGTAAAGTTAACTATACTTTGTCGGTAAATTAGCCCTCACCCCAACCCTCTCCCAAAGGGAGAGGGAGCAGTCCCTCTCTTTTTAAGAGAGGGGTTGGGGTGAGTTTTTAGATTACCGTCATTTATAAATTAACATAACACTACAATAACCCTCTGCAATATTAGATGAAACAGATAAAATAGAATCCTCGACTTGTGCATTGCTTTTATACGAAACCGAATTTAATTTATCGAGATTTAATTTTACAAACCGAAACAATTCAATAGCTTCTTTTCAAACTTTCAGCTTTCTAAATCCTCTATTGATATTTTTATTCCTCTCTGAATATTTCATTTTTCCACCTTTATACTTTTTAACCATTCACCCAATCTTTCATTCATTCAACCTATTTTCATTCATCCAATCTCTTCCCAATCACTCAATCTTTTCACATCCGTGTTTTTCGTTCGTGTTTTCACGGGTTACATATATCCGCCACGCCTTAAGGTTTCCAATCCTCCGCCATCGGCTTTATCTTGCTCGCGACCGGAACGTTCGGCAATATTTTTTAACTTTCCGCTTTTAAGTTCTTCAATTATTTCTTCAATATTTTTTGATGTTGATTCAATTGGCGAAGTGCAAGGATAACAACCTAACGAACGATAACGTTTTCCTTCACCTTGGTCATAATAAAGAGAAACCGTTGGAATATTTTCTCTTTGAATATATTCCCAAATGTTTAATTCCGTCCAATCTAATAAAGGATGAATTCTTAAGTGTGTTCCCGGAGCAAAATCCGTTTTAAATTGATTCCAAAATTCAGGCGGTTGATCTCCAACATCCCATTGATTTTCAATATCTCTCGGTGAAAAATATCTTTCCTTGGACCTGCTCCCTTCTTCGTCTGCACGTGCTCCCACAATTACGCCGGTATATGGTTCGGTATTTTTATCAACTTCGTATTTGCCGGTTTCATGGTTAAGTCTGTATCTTTTCCATTTACCGCTTAATGTATTTCTTAATGCATCTGTTTTTAGATTTCTGCAACAGGTAATTCTATCAACGTTTCCATCGGGATATGTTTGTTTTTCCGCCAAAGCTTTTTCATTTTGTCCGTAAACCATGTTTAACTTCCACTCTTTGGCAAGTCTGTCTCTGTATTCAATCATTTCGGGAATTTTATAATGAGTATCTATGTGAACAAGCGGAAAAGGTACATGACCGAAAAATGCTTTTCTGGCAAGCCAAAGTAAAACGGTACTGTCTTTACCAATTGACCAAAGCATACACATATTTTTAAAATTTGCATAAGCTTCTCTGAAAATATGCACGCTCTTATTTTCTAATTGTTGTAAATGATCCATAATTAAATATACTTTTTAATGTTGTTAAAAATTTTATCTGCAGCTTCGTTAGTACTTATTTTAGATGTATCTATTGTTATATCGGGATTTTCCGGTTTCTCGTATTCAACATTTACTCCGGGAAAATTTTTTATCTCACCTGCTTTAGCTTTTTTATAAATTCCTTTTGTGTCCATTTCTTCACACACTTCCGCCGGTGTTGAAATATAAACTTCAACGTAATTTTTACAATTCTTTTTTACAAATTCTCTTGATTCTTTATAAGGTGAAAGAAATGAAGCAACAACAAAAACCCCTTGACTTTCCAATTTACCGGCAAGATAACCAACCCTTTCAATATGTAAATTAACTTCTTCTCTGCTGAAACCGGTTTGCGGGAATAGATCTCTTACGGAATGCCCGTCAAGATGCTCGGCTTTTAATCCTATCTCTTTAAGTTTTTTTGTAAGTTTTTCTCCTATTTCGGATTTGCCCGATCTTGCTAATCCGGTAATCCAAATAACAAAAGGTTGGATTTCATGTTTGCCGAATTTCAGTTTATCCCAAACTCTTTCGTGAATAAAATATATTAGCATTTTAAGGAATACTTCTATTCCGCCAACTGCAAATGCAATTTTAGTATCGCCAATAAAAATATAGACCAAGCTAACGGTTGTTAATGTAGCTAATACACGCCAAGAGATTGTTTTTACAATTGATCGTAATTTGGTTTCTTTATACACAAGAGAATCTTTTTTATCCTAAGTAATAGAATAATTATTTGAAATCAATAATTCTTTTACTTTTTAAATGAGAAATAATCTTTGCAATATTTTTATTAAGATCAGAATTCTTCCCATTATCGATAATTATTTCAGGATTTACAGGTTTTTCATAAGGTGATGAAATTCCCGTAAAATCCTTTATTTCATTTGCTCTGGCTTTTTTATAAAGTCCTTTCGGGTCTCTCGCTTCGCAAGTTTCCAAATCGCAATCAACAAATATTTCTATAAATTTTCCTTCGGGTAATAGTTTTCTTACTTGTTCTCTATCATTTACAAAAGGTGAGATAAACGCTGTTAGAACTATAATTCCGGCATCAACAAACAATTTTGCCACCTCTCCAATTCTTCTAATATTTTCTTTTCTATCGGTTTCGGAAAATGACAAATCTTTGTTCAAACCGTAACGAACATTATCACCGTCTAAAATATATGTATGAATTCCCTGCTTAAAAAGTTCCGCTTCAACTTCTAAAGCAAGTGTCGATTTTCCACTGCCGGATAATCCGGTAAACCAGAGACATGCACTCTTATGTCCGTTAGCATTTTCACGATCGGAAATACTTACTTTTCCTTTGTGCCAAAAGATATTTTTCGATTTCATTGTATTCTTTATTATTTGCTTTTTACACAGCTTCGCTTAGTAGATTACATAAATATTTCGATAATCCCCTATATTTACATTTGTTATCCACGTTCGATTCAAGATAATATTTAATGCAATAACAAATAAAAAATATTTTATAACGGTAATAATAGAATTTAAATAAGTTATTAATTTAGTAATAAAAAAAGTTATTCCAAAACGTTTTGAGTTGTTGGAAGAATAAAACAAGCAGCATAAAAATATTTTTAATATTCACTATAAATTTTTAGAGAGGATTTCCGCAATTCTTTTGGACGCCAAACCGTCTCCGTATGGATTAACGGCATTAGACATTTTGTTATATTCTGAAATATCGGTAATTAATTTGAAAACTTCACTTACAATAGATTTTTGATTAGTCCCAACCAATTTAACAGTTCCTGCTGTTACTGCTTCCGGACGTTCGGTATTTTCTCGCATTACTAAAACCGGTTTCCCAAGGCTTGGAGCTTCTTCTTGAACACCACCGGAATCGGTAAGAATAATTTTTGAGTTTATCATTAAAAATATAAAAGGAAGATAAGTTTGAGGAGGTATTAAAATAACATTACTCTTATTGCCTAACAATCTGTTTACCGGTTCCTGAACATTCGGATTTAAATGTACCGGATAAATAAAATTATAGTTAGAAAATTTTTCGGATAATTCCGAAATTGCTTTACAAATATTTATAAAGCCCTCACCAAAATTTTCTCTTCTATGACCGGTTATTAAAATATACGGAGAAATTTCTTCTAAATTTTTCTGTAAGCCATCAACCTTGGGTTTTAATTCCAAAACTTTTTCTTTTGCTAAAAAGAGAGCATCAATTACCGTATTGCCTGTAATAAAAATCTTTTCGCTGTTAATTCCTTCTTTTAATAAGTTGTTTTTAGAAATTTCCGTTGGTGCAAAATGTAAATCCGCAATTCTTGATGTTAATACTCTATTAATTTCTTCCGGAAACGGAGAATACTTTTTCCCGGTTCTTAATCCTGCTTCTACATGACCTACTTTTACTTTATGATAAAAAGCAACAAGCGAAACAGCAAAAACCGTTGTTGTATCTCCTTGAACAAGAACAATATCCGGTTTGTATTCGCTGAAATAATTATCCACCGCATTTATAATTCTGGAAGTTAATGTACTTAATGTTTGATTTGGCTGCATTAAATCCAAATCGGTATCCGGTTTAATATTAAATATTTCCAATACTTGATCCAACATTTCTCTATGCTGGGCAGTAACACAAATATTTATATCAAAATTTTTATTCTTTTTAAGTTCTAAAATTACAGGTATTAACTTTATAGCTTCCGGTCTTGTACCGAATATAATTGAAATTTTTTTCATATTATTATAAATGATTTTTTAATTTTTTAGATATTAATTTTAAATTGGACAAAATGTATTGGTTTTTATTATGATTTTATTTCTGTCTTATAAAAAATTCCTTGAATTCTTCCAACAAATTTATAGCATTTCTCGAAATTTCCTATTATTTAATATACAGTTAAAATTTAAAATAATTAAGCTTTTTGATTGACGTCACAAATAATGTCTTAAATTTCATTTATTTGTACCTTAAATAATATTTTATTTTGCTTTATGGCAGAAACAACAAATATTTAAAGGTACAATAATGGTAACAATAAAAGCTTTGTCAAGTAATTTAAACATTGACTTTAAATTAAATAAGTTTATGAATGAAAATTCTTCATCGGTTAACAATATGGCTTTTGTAAAATCCAATAAAAAAGTAGAGGCGGTATATTACGTACTTCCGGCATATAACGAGGAAGAATCACTTCCCAATTTGCTTAACAGAATAACAAAACTTAAAACTACACATAACGTAAAAGTAAATGTAATAGTAGTTAACGACGGCTCTACCGATAAGACGGAAGAAGTTGTTACCGATATTAGAACTAATAATATACATCTTACACTGGTAAATCATAAAAAAAATATGGGACTTGGTCAAGCCGTACAAACCGGAATAAAAGAAGCGCTTTCACAAGCAACACATAACGATATAATAGTTATTATGGACGCAGACGATACACACGACGTTGCTTTATTGGATAACATGATTGAAAAAATTGAAAGTGGTGCCGATATTGTAATTGCTTCAAGATTTGTTGAAGGAGGCAACGATAAAAGTGCACCTCCTTTTAGAAGGTTACTTTCCAGAGGCGCCAGTTTTGTATTTAAAACGGTTTTACCTTTAAACAAAATTAAAGATTTTACAAGCGGTTACAGAGCTTACAGAGTTAATATTCTTAAAAAAGCTTCTATTCATTATGGTGAAACTTTAATTAACGAACAAGGTTTTGCTTGTATGGTTGAACTATTGTTAAAACTAAGACATTGGTCACCAACCATTGTTGAAATTCCATTTGAGCTTAGATACGATAGAAAATTAGGTGCTAGTAAATTAAAACTATCTAAAACATTAATGCAATATTTAAAATTGGCAATTAGAGATAAAGTATCGCCGGAACCAAGAAGAAAATAATATGAACTTCCGTTAATAATTCTGAAAACATAAGTAGTAATCTAAATCAGTAAAGAAAAACATAACAGATGAAAAAAAAAATTATAATAATAGGCGGCGGAATAGCCGGTTTAACTGCGGCTTACAAACTTGCAAAGAAAAATTATAAAATAACATTGATTGAAAGTAGTAACCAACTTGGCGGATTGGGTACTTATTTTAAATATAAAAATAATTGGATCGATAAATTCTATCATTGTCAAATGCCAACCGATGCTCCGCTACTCGAATTAATTGAAGAAGTTGGAATTAAAAATAAAATGTATTGGAAGCCCACAACAATGGGTTTTATTGTTGACGGCAAACGTTATCCGTTTAATTCACCTTTTGATTTATTAAAATTTACTCCTCTTTCTTTTTTAAATAGATTAAGATTCGGCATTGTAAGTTTGGCAATCAGAAGTTTGGGTAAAGGAAAAGATTTGGATAATTTGCCGATAGAAAAATGGTTTAAAAAAATTTACGGAAAAACCATTTGGGAAAAAATCCTTAGGCAACTTTTCCTTTCCAAATTCGGTAATCATGCCGGTAATTTACCCTCTTTATATATTTGGCAAAGACTTGGCAGAGAAAAAAACAAAGCTGTGCGAGGTTATATTAAAGGAGGAATGAAAACACTTATTGATGCTATAGAAACGGAAATTAAAAAATCCGGCGGTGAAATTCTATTAAATACAAAAGCCGAAAAAATCAATAGTTTGGAAAACGGTGTAATAATTTCAACAAATGTAAATACGGAAATTATAGCAGATTGGGTTATTTCAACTATTCCGATACCGAGTTTTGTTAAAGCAATTTCAGGAGGAAATATTGAAAACAAATTTTCAAATCCCAATCTTACATATCAAGGTGTTGTTAATGCTCTTTTTATCTTAAATCGCCCATTGGATAATTATTATTGGACCCCTGTTGTCAATTCAGGTACGGAATTCGACGGAATTGTGGAAATGACCGAGTTAATTGATAAGAAACAATATGGAAATAACCACGCAGTTTATTTAATGAAATATTGTAATAAAAATTCGGAATTGTTTAACGAAGATGAAAAAAGCATTGCCTTAAGATGGAAAAAACAACTGTTAAACCTTTATCCGGACCTAAAAATATCCGATAATAATATAATGGATATAAAAATATTCAAAGCTCCTTATGTGGAACCGATTTATCCGTTGGGATATTCAAAAATAAAACCGTTAAATAAAATTGAAAATACAAATATATTTTTAGCTACATCGGCTCAAGTATATCCAAATATTACATCTTGGAATGCAAGTTGTAGTCTAGCTAATGATGTTGTTAATCAATTATTAAAAACAATATCGGGAAATTTTGAAAAGGAAAGCAATTACCAAGTTGCTTAGAAAAAACAATATAAAAATTACATTGTCTCAAAATAAAATTATTTAATCTTAAAATATTATTTTGTATTGATTTAAGTCACAACTAATAAAAAATTTTTAACTTAATTGCATATAAAAACAAACAATATAAAAAAGAAAATAGCCATGAAAAATATTTTAAAATTAGCTTTCATATTATTTATAGCAGTCGGTATTAAAACCAATGCTCAAATTCTTAAACCGGGAGATGGAATAAATTTAACATTTTTTAATATTGAAGAAAAAATAACCGGGAAATATTTTATTCAGGAAAACGGGAAAATACAATTGCCGTATTTGGGTTTGATCAATACAGTAAACAAAGATTTTTCCGATATAAGAAATGAAATTATAGCAAAGTACACAAAAATATATCGCAATCCCGAACTTAATGTTCAACCTTTATATAGAGTTGCAATTTTAGGTGAAGTAGGTAAACCCGGAATTTATTATACAAACGGATTTGAATCTTTTACGGATATTTTGGCTAAAGCAGGCGGAGAAACCAACGATGCGGATTTAGACGGTATTTATGTTGTTAGAAACAATACAAAACTAAATATTGATTTAACGGATATTTTTGAAAAAGGAAATTCTTTGCAAGATATCGGAATCCGTTCGGGTGATAAAATTTATGTTCCGCGAGCTTGGTGGGTAACGGCTAGAGACGGCTCGGTAATTGTTTCGGGTATCGCGGTTCTTGTTGCAATTGCAGGATTATTTACTAAATAAAAAAAATTGTAAAAACAAAATAAAGAATAAAAATGAAAAGAAACGAAATATCTTTAACGGAAATTTTCAGAATAATCAAAAGAAGAAAAAATATTTTAATACTTACCGTAATATTATCAACATTAGCGGCTTTGCTGTATAATTTTTTCAAAAAACCCGTTTATCGTTCTTCTGTACTTTTAAAGAAAGAACAGTTCGTGAATAACACTTCTTCCAATCCGGATCAAGTTAAAAATATTATTATTCCTCAAAGCCAAGATGTTTTGGAAACCGAAATGGAATTGGTAAAAACAAGAAAAGTTTTTAACAGTGTTATTGAAAAACTTTCTCTTAATGTATTTGTTAATAAAATAACTTTCCCGGATGGAAAATCCAAAACATTAAATGAATCACTGATGGATTATCAACGCAATTATGAATATAAATACGACCATAATTTGTATCCGAAAATTAATACTTTTTATATTGGCGTTGAAACAAGGGGCGGAAAATTTGTTGCTAAAAACAATAATGAAAACAGTTTTGAAATAATTGAATCGCAAAAAGAAGCAAAAATAAAAAATTCTAAAAAATATTCTGAACTTGACCCGAAAGATTGGATTGTTGATATTGAATGGCCTAATATGGAATCGAAAGCGGAAATATATTTTGAAACAAAAGATTACCATAAAATATTAGATAGATTGGATAAAACCGTAGGTGTTTCCAAAAGAATAAAAACGAATATTTTCGAAATATCGGTAGAAGCACAATCTCCTTACAAAGCAAAAACAATTGCCAATACAATTGCAGATGTCTATCGCGAACAAAGACTGGGATTACAAAAAGATAATATTCATACATCATTTAAATTTATAGATGATCAATTAAAAAAGATCTCGCTAAAATTGGAAGATGCCGAAAATGAACTTAGCAACTTCAAAGCAAAAGAAAAAATTATTACGGTCGATAAACGTTCGCAAAGTTTAATTGAATTTTTAAGCAAACTGGAAGCGGAAAAACTTAAAACCGACCTTGATTTGACTTTGTACAGAACCAAAGTAAAAAATATTTCAAAAGAAGTTACCAGAGAAGGTTATGTAGATCAAACATATTTAACCCCGGAAAAATATCAATCTACAGATTCCCCTTTTTCAAATCTGATGAAAGAACTAACAACTCTTGAACTAAAAAGAATTCAATTGTTGCAAAGAAGAAAAGAAATTCATCCGGATGTTGTTTTGTTAACAGAACAAATAAACAAAGTTAAAAAAGAACTTTCAAAATATAATCACAACACAGTTACCGCATTTAACATTATGATAAATGCCTTAAAAGAAAAACAAAGTAATTTAAACGAGTTAATTAAAAAATATTCAGTAGATTTAACAACTTTACCCGAACAAGAAAATCAATTGGCAAGTTTACTACGTCATAAAAACGTTTTTGAAAAAATGTTTAAATTACTCCTTAATAAAAGAGAAGAAATGAGAATTTCCGAACTTTCAAAAATTCAAGATATAGTTGTGCTGGATTATGCAGACGAGCCTATTAAACCTATTTCTCCAAATAAAAAATTAAATTTATTATTAGGTGCTTTATTCGGATTTTTAGTCGGATTTATTGCAATGTTTGCTAAAGAATTTACAAATAAAGAAGTAAATGACGTTTATGAAATTGAACGTAAATTCGATTTCCCAATACTTAGTGTTATTCCTCCGTACAACAAAACTTTAGCTAAATCAATAACAAATACCGAATCTATTTCCGGACGATTTGTTACAATGATGGAAGACAAACTTAATTACAAAGAAGCTTTCAGAACTTTTGAAACAAAATTAAGCACACTGATTCCGGAAAAAACAAAAAAAGTTATGATAACAAGTTGTGAAGAAAATGCCGGTAAATCAACCGCTGCGGCTAACCTTGCAATTACCGTTGCACAATCCGGTAAAAAAGTTTTACTTATTGATTGCGACATTAAAAAACCAAGTATCGCAGAACTTTTCGGGTTACCGAAATACTCTTCCGGCTTAATTGATTATTTAACTGAAAAAACTGAAACACCTAATATTTATAAACCTATTAAATTAACAAAAAACTCTAATTTGTTAATGAATCTGGACATTATTCCAACAGGTGTTTTTTCCAATATTTCAGGCGAAATCCTTGCATCCGAAAGAATGAAGAAATTAATTGATAATTTGAATAATTACGACTTTATAATTTTAGATACACCACCCGTAACAAGATTATCGGACGCACTTTCACTGGGTAGAATTATTAAAAAAGCCGTACTTGTTATAAGACCCGGACAAACTGTGCAAGAAAGTATAAATTGGGTAATAAACGAATTAAAATCTTCCGGAGTTAAATTTTTAGGAGCATTGGTTAACGATTGTGAAGTAAAAAAAGATGATTATAAATACCAATACGGCTATATGGAAAAAAGCTGATATTCATTATTTTATAACTTTATTTTAATAATTAAATTATTATTTATTTAACTTTTAACATTATTATGCGGAATTCGGAAGACAAAAAAATATTCTCTTTTCTTACTTTGTTTTTTCTGATATTTTATACTCTTCAGATTCCGCTACACACCTCCAAACCGGATGTTGTAGTGTTTGCCATGCGCGCATTATCGAAACTTCCTATACTAAATTATGCATATTTAGCACCAAATACTTTAATTGAAGGTACGGCTTTACCGAATTACCATTTAGGACACACTTTAATACTTTGGTTGGCTTATCATTTGGCACCCGCAAGTTTAAGCAATTCAATTTGGCTTTCGGGCTTTGTTTCTTCCATTTGCGGTGCTTTAATTGTAGGCTTAACATTTCTAATTTGGAAAGAACTTGGAATCGATAAAAAAAAATCCGTTATTATTGCCTTTACTGTAGGTTTTATTCCCAGTATTTGGGAAGAAAGTTTAATAGGTGAAATTTATGCCATGCAGTTACTTTTTATTCTTCTCTTCGTTTATAGTTTTTTACGAAATAAAATATTTATTTCCATAATAACTTTTACTTTTGCAAATTTGATTTCACCGCTATCGGGTTTAAGCTTCGGATTACTACTTCTTAAACCGTGGCATAAAAATACCCTAAAAAAAATATTTTTAATTGGCGGTGTTTCTTTAGCCGTTTATTTATTAATTTACTTTTTGATCGGTTCCAATTTATTAAATTTATTGAACCCTTTATCAACAGAACAAGAAGGAAGAGGAATCATATATCGTATAGTTGTTTTGATAGTTTTTATAATATTAAATTTCAACTTTTTTTCATTATATCTATACAAAGGTCTTAAAGAAACTTTTAAGGCGGAAAAAGAAAAAATTACCAAATTATTGTTAGCCACATTACCGCAATTACTTCTATTGTTTTTAGGTTCAACTTTTTTTATAGAACTCGGAAGTTTTCAACTGCCGATTTTTTGGGCGCTTGCATTTCCATTAGGATATTATTTATCAACCATTAATTTTAGAAATTTATATTTTGCATTATCATTTATGGGCTTGGTAATACTTTCGTACACTCTTTGGATATATCCCAACACAAAAATCGGATCGTCAAGAGAAGCCGCAGGTAAATGGCTAAAAAAGAAAGGATATGATAACATCTCCATAATAGGAAGCTGGGAACCGGGCATTAATGTTCTTTACGGAAGAGACGGATTTAATTTGGCCGAACTTAATAAATATTATTTTGACGCTCCTTTCCCGAGTGAAAATGAGATAAAGTGTACCAAAAAAGATTCCGTATTAATTGTAAGTCAAAAGAAAACACCTTTACGTATTTTATTTTCTTATCTGCACATAACGTCTATGAATATTCCTAAATACGAACCCAAAAGAAAAATAAAAACCGGAATAATAAGTAAACTTTACGAAAATGATTCCGTATTACTTTATAAATGGAAAAAGTGATTTAAATCTCAACTAATATTTTATATTACTTTTAATTATATTTCAAATTTAAAACTTTTAATAATAATGAAAACAAAATATTCACATAATCAAAACAGCGATAAAGTAATTTGGGTTGATTTGGATAACTCGCCTCACATTCCCTTTTTTGCACCGATAATTAAACGGTTAAGCGAGTTGGGTTATACCATTAAAATATCGGCAAGAAATTATGCACAAACTGTTTCACTGGCTGAATTATATAATCTAAACTTTACCGCTATAGGCAAACATCACGGCAAAAATAAACTGCGTAAAATTGCCGGCTTAGCCTACAGAACATTACAACTAATACCTTATGCATATAAAAATAAACCGACTATAGCTATTTCACACGGCTCCAGAGCACAAATGGTTGCCGCACAATTACTCGGAATTCCGGTTGTAATGTTTTTGGATTATGAATATGTACAAACAATACCTTTTGTTAAACTAAAATTATTATTCATCCCGAAAGTTATTTCTACAAATAAACTTTCCAAATTTTCCGATATTTTAAAAACTTATCCGGGTATTAAAGAAGATATATATGTACCTGCTTTTAAGCCGGACGAATCAATTAAAACCGATATGAATATTAAGGATGAAAATATAAACGTTGTTTTAAGACCCCCGGCAGATCAAGCTCATTATCACAACCCGGAAAGTGAAATATTATTTTTTTCCGTCATTGAACATTTAACATCCAACAACAATATAAAAACAATTATTTTACCTCGGGATAATAGACAAAAAGAAAGAATAAAAGTGGAATATAAAAACCATTTTGATTCCGGCAAACTAATAATACCGGAAAAAGTTGTTGATGCACTAAACTTAATGTGGTATTCGGATTTGGTTATTAGCGGCGGCGGTACTATGAACAGAGAAGCTGCAGCTCTCGGTATTCCGGTTTATAGTATTTTCAGAGGCAAAACCGGAGACGTTGATAAGTACTTATCCAAAATCGGTAAATTAATTATGATTGAAACACCGAAAGACGTTAAAGAAAAAATAAAATTAAAAAAATGGATTCGTCCGAATAAATTGGAAAATGTAAACTCTTTGGGTTTACAATCAATTGTTAACGATCTGGAAAATTTAATATCCGAAGTAACAAACAAAAAAAAATATAATGAAAATGAACATAATAATGAAAAAACAATCAACCGAAATAAACAAAAAAAAATACACTAAACTTTTAACCGATTTATTAAATCTTTCGGTAAAAGGTTTGGAAGAAATGTATTTGCCCGACAAATACGAATTTGCCATGAAAAAGAAAAAAATAAATGGCAAAGTTATTCACGAGGGTGAAAATTTAAGATATTCCCTTATAAATTTGTTAGGCTTACATAAAGCCTATAGCCATAATTTGCCGGTTAAAATAAATCTTAAGGAAATTGTGTTACATCAAATTAATAAAGTTGATACCTATAACGGTGTTGGTGAAATCGGTTTATTACTTTGGGCAACATCTTTAATTTCTCCGGAAAATATCAAAATGTTTTTACCTAAAATAAATTTTAATAATGTACTTAATAATTATAACGATGCCAAACTTGGCAATACCATGGAACTTTCGTGGTTGTTAACCGGTTTGCTTTTAGCTTCAACATTTGATAAAAATTTTAAAAATACAATTGGTAATTTAACCAAAGAAGTTTATGCCAGAATAAGACTTAACTATGGTGGACACGGAATTTTCCGACACGAAGCAAAAATTTCGTTAAACGGAAAATTCAGAGGGAAAATCGGAAGTTTTGCCGATCAGGTTTATCCTATCTATGCTTTTTCTTTATATTCACAACAGCTTCAAAATGAAGAAGCTTTAATGATAGCAAAAGACTGCGCCATAAAAATTTGTGAACATCAGGGAAAGCAAGGGCAATGGATGTGGCACTACAATGCCGAAACCGGTAATGTGGTAAGTAAGTTTCCTGTTTATTCGGTTCATCAAGATGCTATGGCTCCTTTTACTTTATTTGCCGTTCAAAAAGCTACGGGTATTAATTTTGAAAAATATATTTACAAAGGTCTCGATTGGCTTGAGAATAACAATGAACTTAATGTTAATATGATTGATTGGGAAAATAATGCCGTTTGGCGTAGAATAGCACAACCCAATTCCAAAAGAAAAATTAAACTTATTCTTTCTTTGTTTGGTATTAATCTTAAAGATAATTACAATACGCTCGAAGTGCTTTATGAAAGTTGGTCATATCATCTCGGTTGGATTTTATTTGCTTTTGCCGGAAGAATTGATACGCAAGAAGGAAATGTAGAATTAAATTCAAATAATAAAAATCTTAATATTTATAACTTAAATTAATATTTGTATTTTATTATCCTGAAATTATTATTTAAATGTTTTTATTACCCAGTTTAATATTCCCAAAAGAATTTTAACTGGGTAATTGTTATTTGAAACCGGTAGATAGTAAAATTTATTGATATTAACATAAACGTACTTTTAATTTTTTGTTAATAATTTATTTGGCATACCGGTAATGGAAAATAGATTTTTGCAAGTTTGTATTTACCTTTTTACTAAATATTTTTAATATCTTATAAGTAATTTGTATGAGCATCAAATCATTCGGAAAAAATGCGGTAATATATTCAATAGGAACTATTGCTTTAAGGTTCACTACCTTTTTGCTAATTCCGCTTTATACAAATTATTTATCCCAAGAAGAATACGGATTATTAAACACCCTATTATTTACAGTTCAAATAATCATTACCTTTAATGATGTAGGTATGCGCAGCGCATTGATGCGTTTTTTTTCCGGCTTTGAAAAGGATGGGAAGATAGCCGAATTATTAGGTAGCTCTTTTATAATTACTATTCTGACCGGACTTTTTTTTTTAGGACTTTCCTTTCTAATACCTGATACAATGATTGCAAATTTTTTTCATACAAAAGTAATTCACAATTTGATTATTTTTACGGTTTTAGTTGGCGTTACACAAACATTAAATTTGAATATACTATCGTATTTTAGAGCGAGAAACGAAGGTCTTTATTTTATGTATGTTAGCTTTGCTACGGCAATACTACTTATTTTAAGTACCGGTTTTGCTTTAATAATATTAAAGTTAGGAATAATTGGCGTTCTATATGCTCAAACTTTTACTTTCGGCTTTTCATGGTTGGCAATATTGTTATTCATTTTTAGAAAACACGGACTGAAATATAATCATACAACATTTTTCAGATTGTTGAAATTCGGATTTCCATTAATATTTGCAATGTCCGGCGATCTTATTTTATACACATCCGGTAATTATTTTTTAGGTCATTTCAGTAATTTAAAAGAAGTTGCTCTATTTTCCCTTGCACTTAAAATTGCACAAATCAGTATTATGATTTTAGTCGGCCCGTTTCAATTAGCTTATGAACCTTTTGTTTTCAGCCACCAAAACGATTCCGATATTGCCCAAGTTATTTCCAAAATAGTAACTTATGTTACTTTCGCTTTTATTGTAATAAGTTATGGAATTCTTTTTGTTTTTAGAGATTTAATTTATATTGTTGGAGATAAATCCTATTTTACCTCTTACTATTTAATATTCTTCATTTTGCCCGGCATGGGTTTTATGCTGCTTAATTATGTAGGACAATCATTATTGCACATGAATAACAAAACCGATATTACCGGAAAAGTAGTTTTAACTGCCACCGTAGTAAGTTTAATACTAACATTTTTCGCAACAAAATATTTTACATTATACGGACTCATTTTCGGAATTAATTTTTATCTAATCAGTTCATCCGTGGCTCTTTTTTATTTCGGTTACTTAGAGTTTAAGGTAAAATTGGAATATAAAAGACTTTTTATTATTTCTTTGGTAGGAATTTTTCTATTTATTATGATTTACATTTTAAGTTTTTATAGCAGAATAATATATTATCCTGTAGTAATAATAGTACCGTTAACTATATTAATGTTACTTTACAAAAGTAAATTTTTTTCCGATGATGAAAAAGAAAAATTTTGGAATTCAATTAACAACCTAAAAGTAAAATTTTCAAATAGTATATGAATTTTGAACCATACATATTATTTTCCGGTGCAAGTGCACTTGTGTTGTTAGCAGCACTGTTTTACTTTTCATGGAAAAGATTTGAAATTCTTATTTTCCTCTTTCCACTCTCCACATGGATTGCTTCGCTTTTCTATAACAATGTGGAAAAATGGATAAGCGAAGAAATTGCAACTGGCCCAGGCGGTTACTTAAGAGGAGGAATTTTATTATTTGTTGGAGTAATGGGAATTATCAAATTTTTAAGAACTTATCCCGTTCATAAAGGAAGAATTCCCGTTCATTTGGCAATTCTTTTCTTTTTTATTTTGCTTTCATTTGCATCGGCATTTTATTCTATAGACACCAAAACAACATTAATTCGCTCAACATTATTTTCTTCATTATTCTTTTTTCTGCTTGGCTTAAACAGTTGGTTAGATAGCGAAGAAAAACTAATTAGAATGATGAATACGCTTTTTATTGTTGTAACCTTTTTATTATTTGCCAGCTTTATGGCTATGTTTATTTCGCCTGCCAGAGTGTGGTGGTGGAAAACCCCTTCGCGTTTTATAGGTCTTTGGAGTCATCCGAATGAACTTGGCGGTTTTAATATGGTTTCTTATCCTATTATTTTATGGAAATATTACAAAGAAGAAGATAACAAAAAATATTTTGCCTTGGCAGTTCTGTTATTGAATTTTTTAATTCATTTTTTAACCGGTTCCAGAACTTCTTTGTTAGCTTCTTTAGTTGGATTTTTAATTTTGTTCCTTTTACAAAAAAGTTGGCTTAGATTAATTTTTACCGTGTTATTTGCATCCGCCGCATTGTTTTTAGTTACACAAATCTCTATATCTAACTTTGCCAGAGACGAAGGTAGCAAACTTACAGACCTTTCCGAACGGAATGAAATTTGGAACGGCGCTATAGTTCTTGCAAAAGAAAAGCCCATACTCGGCTATGGTTACGCTGTAGAAAGCAAAATATTTGCTAATCAAAATAAATATGATACAGAAGGAACTTTCTTAAATAAAAATGCTCAACAGCCATTACATAACGGATATTTATCAATTTTTATAGGTGGCGGTAGTATCGGTTTATTGCTTTGGTTACTTATAATTTTATTGCCTTTATTTATTGCTTTCTTCTCCGAGTACTCTTTATATAAACTATATGCAATTACTACAATTATACCCATTTTAATATCAAATATAGTTGAATCCGCTATTACCGGCTATCTCAGTGCTTCGGACATATTTTTTTGGTTGGCTTGGATTGTTGCCGGTAAACTTTATCTATTACACCAAAAGCAACACACAACAGAAAAGCAAAAAGATAAAATTATAACCCGAAAGGAAATTTTACAAAATGCATAATAAACGTTACGTTCTAATTACCGCCGCTAGAAACGAAGAAGCATTAATTGAAAATACAATAAAATGTGTAATCAATCAAACTATTAAACCGGTCTTGTGGATTATTGTCAGCGATGATTCCACCGACCGTACGGATGAGATAGTAAAAAGTTATACTAATAAATATGATTTTATTACTTTAATAAGAAATAAAAAAACAGATAACAGAAATTTTGCATCTAAAGTTTATGCTTTAAATCTTGCTTTGGAACATGTAAACGTTGAATATGATTTTATTGGCATCCTCGATGCAGATATTACTTTTGATTCAAACTACTATAAAATGATACTTGATGAATTTGAGAAAGATCCAAAACTCGGTTTGGCCGGTGGTGAGTTTTATGATATAATTGACGGAAAAAAACATCGAGTAATTAAAAGTTCCATGAGCGTTAGAGGCGGAATTCAACTTTTCAGAAAAGAATGCTTTAAGCAAATCGGTAAATTTACACCTTTGAAAAACGGTGGCGAAGATGTTATTACCGAAGTTACGGCAAGAATGAACGGGTGGAAAGTAAAATCTTTCGACCATTTAATGTTAGAACATCACAGAGTTACCGGAACCGGTGGTTGGAGTGTTTATGAAGCGAAATTTAAAGAAGGAATTTTAGCCCACTCAATGGGTTATCATCCGGCTTTTCAAATTTTCAAATCTTTACATAGAATAATTGATAAACCTTATGTTATAAGCGGTGTTTTATTATTTGCCGGTTACATTTGGGCAATTATCAGTGGAAACAAAAGAAAAGTTTCTAAAGATTTTATAAAATTTATTCGGAAGGAACAGTTGGAAAGAATGAGAGGCGGAAAAGTAAAATAACTTTTAATATTCTTCCCTATTACCTTTTGGATTTAACTATTATGACAAGAATTATTAAACTTATATTAAGCGCTGTTTATTACATTTGGTTTAATACCAAACGATTTGTTTTTAAGACTTTGGGAATAAAACAAAAACCGGTTTGCGTTGCACTTTATTATCATTCTATTTTTGATAATGAAAAGAATAACTTTAATAAACAAATGGAACTTTTATCTAAAAAATGCAAAGTAATAAAATCCGATTATTTTGGGAAATTAGATAACAATAATCTTTATTCAATTATAACATTCGACGATGGGTTTGCAAACTTAGTAAAAAATGCCGTTCCTATTTTGAGTGAAAAAAAATTACCCTTTACAATTTTTTTTATTTCCGATTATTTCGGGAAAAAACCGGAATGGGATTTTGAAGGCGAACATCCGGATATGAATGAAAAAATTATGACCGTTGAACAAATGAACAATCTACCGGAAAAGCTTATTACTATTGGCTCTCATTCGGTTTCACATAATAAATTAACTTCTCATTTGGAAGAAGATTTGATTTTTGAACTTGAAGAATCCAAAAAACAACTTGAAAAATTAAGCGGAAAAAACGTTGATGTAATAGCTTTTCCGAACGGTGAATATAATAATTTTATTGTTCAAAAAAGTTTTGCCGCCGGTTATAAAAGAGTTTTTACTATTGAACCGAAATTAGCATTACAAAAAGACAACGAAAAAATAACCGGAAGAGTTTGGGTTAACGGCAATGATTGGTTTCCGGAATTTTGGCTGAAAATTCACGGTGCTTACAGTTGGCTTGATAAAGCTTTCGAAATTAAAAAAACTCTTTTTAATTAATCACAAAAAAATATTAGTATGAATAACATTATTAACTATGAAATAAAAAAATTACCCTCTCAAGAATGGAATAAGATTTTACATCTTTTTGATGATGCTTCCATATACCAAACAAATGCATTTACAAAATATTCTATCGGGGGTGAAAATTCCGAGCATTTTATTATCAAGAATAATAATAAAATTATTGCCGCTGCTCAAGTAAGACTTAAAACAATACCGCCGCTTAAAAGAGGAATTGCTTATATTCGTTGGGCACCAATGTGGCAATTAAAAAATAGTGTAAGCGATATCAACAATTTCCGCTTAGCTTTGGAAATGCTTTACAAGGAATATGTTGTTAAAAGAAAATTGGTTTTACGTATTGTTTCTAATCATTTTATCGATGAAATAAATAACTACAAAGAAATTTTTGAAAGTATCGGTTTTTCAAAATTTCAACAGGAAGATAAAACAATTATTATAGATCTTACTCAAGATGAAGAAACTTTGAGAAAAAACTTTCGTAAAAAATGGAGATATAGTTTAAAACAAGCCGAAAAGAAAAACCTTACTGTAATTAAAGGAAATACAAATGTTTTATTTGACGAATTTATTAAAATTTATAAAGAAATGCACAGTAGAAAAAATTTTGAAGAAACCGTAAGCGTTGATAGTTTTAAAACTATAAATGATGATTTATCTAAAGAAAATAAGCTGCAAATTTTTATTTGTAAATATGAAGATGAACCTCTTTCCGCAATGGTTTCAACGGCAATGGGTAACACCGGAATTTACTTGTTAGGCGGTTCAACAAATCAAGGACTTAAAATGGGTTCCTCTTATTTACTGCAATGGGAAACTATGATGTGGTTAAAATCTATTGATATAAAATGGTACGATCTTGGTGGCATTGATAAAAAAGCAAATCCCGGTGTTTATACTTTTAAAAGCGGAATGGGAGGCAAAGAAGTTTCTTTTATCGGTGGTTTTGAAGCGGGGAAAGATTTGCTGAGTAAAAAAATAGTTCAGCTTGGCGAATTAATAAATAACGTTAGACGCAAGACGTGAAACGGACGTTAGACGAGAGACGTAGAGACGAAAATATAAATTTTATGTTAATTTCATAACCTCACTTCTCCATCATTCGAAGTCTCCGTTTCTTCCCTTCTCCCTTTCTCCGTTTCTCTTTCTCCCTTTCTTCCCTTCTCCCTTTCTCCGTTTCTCTTTCTCCCTTTCTTCCCTTCTCCGTTTCTCTCTTTCTCCCTTTCTCATTTTTCTTTGTCGGATTAACTAAAATTCTATTGCGCCAATATCTAAATTTCCACGTATAGGTTTTCCGAAATAATCAAAACTGTACTTTAAGTTTTTGCCGTTATCAATGCTGAATGCATCACTCTCAGTAATTACCGGAATCAAATTTTCCAAATGTATATTAAGTTGTTTATCCGTTCCGTTTTTGTCAAAGCCGTATTTTTTTACATAATCATTCCATGCATCTGCATATTCACCATCTATATAAGCAAAACTTTGCTGTCCGATGTTCCAAATGTTATAATCGACATTTTTATTTTTAGAATTTTCAACAAAAAACGGTGCCCAGTAAATATGACTAATTCCAATAT
>JALSTL010000034.1 GCA_026983755.1 Melioribacteraceae bacterium
TACTGGATTTTGTTGATTTTACAGTTAACTCCACGGAACCTTCAATGTCGCAAGTAATATCTCCTATTACTTTTAATTTTTGTTTTTTCCCTGTTTCATAAAATTCTTTCATAAGTTTTTTTGTAACGTGTTTCGGAAATCTTTCTTCCCAATAAATTCCATTTATTAACATTGTAAGATGTGGAATATATTTATACATTATACTTTTGTATTCCTCGGGATGTTCTATAAAATATTTAAAGTTAAATTCTTTTTTAGTTAAGTGTTCGTACATATCTTCTTCTTTAAAAACTACTTTATAAACCACTTTATTAGAAAATTTTTCTGCTTTAATAAAATCTTCCAACTCACTTGCTTTAATTTCTTCGGAGGGAAGTAAATCGTATAAGCTTTGTGCTCCTTGCGAAACATTTCCGTAACCGGCAAAACCGGTTATTAAAGGTATAATTTCTTTTGGTAAACCGTTCTCTTGAATTTCTTTTCCGACTTGTTTTATTGCTTCTTCGGCGTCGGAAAGCATATTATATTCCGTAGCTTGTTTTAGTTTTTCAAAAGGAGTAGAAATTCCTTCGTAAGCTAATCTTTTGCCTAATAACCAGATGGAATCGATAATACCGGCATAACCGGCAAATTTTCCAAAGAAAATTAACCTGAATCCTTCGTCGTTTTTTACAAGTTCATAATCCATTAAAGTTATATTTTTATCAAGAATAGCTTGAAGCAAAGGCATATTGTAGCTTTGTCCCTTTATTGTATGCGAAAAAAAACAGTAAGGTTTATTTGGTATTAAATCTTTGATAGGAACTTCTTTAACACCGAAAATAATATCACATTCCGACAAGTTATTGGCAGCTTTTGCACCTGCTTTAAGGTATTCGTCCAATTTAAAAATTCGTTGTTCCGCAGGTTCAACAATAACTTCTATATTTTGTTCAATAAGTTTTTTAGTGTGTGTCGGTGTAATTGCCGCTCGTTTTTCTGTAGGGTATTTGGTTTCTTTTCTGATTCCTATTTTCATAATGATATTTTCCGTTTAATTCTTATTATTTGTAAAATTAAACTTAGAGAAAACAAATTTATTTTGAAATGTTTTAGTTAATAAATGTTTGTTAAAAACTTTCGAAAAATTACCGATTTTATATTGTATTTATTTCAATGAAAAATTTGTTCGAATAATTTTGATTTTTGAAGAACCGGTGAATGAAAACGGTTGAAAGTGATTATTTAATTTTCGTTCTAAATTGTTTATGATAATTTTGCTGTAAAATAAAATTAGTTAGAGGTTTTATTTTGTAAACTGTTTATATTCATTAAATTTTTTTAATACGTCTTTAACATAATTTACGGTTTCGATACAGTTGCAATATCCGTTTTTTACAACGTTATCGTTATAATATTTTTTGTTGGATTTTTTTAAAAGGTAATATTCAACATTACCGAACCATACGTTTTTATTAGCACCGTATTTTTCAGTCAAATTATACGCATCCAAAACATGTCCGAATCCGATATTGTAAGAGGCTAATATAAATTTTATCCTTTCCTTATTATTGTAAATATATTTGCTCCAAAATTTATCTAACCAAGCAATATAGTTTACGGCGGCGCATATATTTTGTTTCGGTTTTAATAAGTTTGTTGCACCGTAATGTTTTCCGGTTTCTGGTAAGAGTTGCATAATACCAATTGCACCAGTCCATGCTTTTGCTTTCGGTTTGAACTGAGATTCTACATAACCTATAGCGGCAAGCAATCTCCAATCATATCCGAATTTTTGCCCGCATTCTTTAAATATATTATCATACAAAGAAATTTTTCCTTTAGCGGAAAGAAAGAATTTGCTTTTACGTCTGTATTTATAATAATATCTTTGTTTATAATATCTATCATAAATTACATAAAAATCTTCCGTCTTTTTTAAGCTGTCTATCCAATTGTTTAATTTCTTTAGAAGAATGGAATCTCCTTTGTTAACAGCCCAAGCTATTTTTTGAGTGAATGATAAATGGGTTTGAATATCGATATTAGGTAAATATGCTTTATTTAGTAAAGCAATGTTTTCGTCTGAAACCGTATAATCAATTTCCCCTTTGGCTACTTTTAAAATTAAATCTTCGATTGAAAGACTATCGTCCGCTTCTACTATATTAATATCACTCCCAATTTCATCCGATAGATTTTTTAGTCTTGTTAGATAAGCGGAACTGTGCCTTACATAAACGGTTTTACCTTCCAAATCAATCGGGTCTCTTATTAAAAGTTTATTAATTTTATCGGCAGATAATTTTTTCCGGTTTTTTGGTAAACGTTGAACTAAAACTTGTTTAGTTGTGTTTAAGTGTTTTGTAAAATCCAAAAATTTTTTTCTTTTTTTTGTAACGGTAAAATTAAATGCGATTAAATTACCCTTACCTGTTTTTAATTGTTCAATCATTTCTTTAATGCTTTTAATAACTTTTATTTCTATATCCACCTTTAAATATTTTGATAATCTTTGTAAAAGCTCATATTCAAACCCCATTGTTTTGCCTTTATATATAAAATAACTATATGCATTATTTCCCGTTAGTGCTATTAGTTTCTTTTTCGAGGTTAAATCTGTTAGGTGTGTTTTATTTTGATTTGATTTTACGGTTTTATTGTGAAGATTACATGAGGTTAAAATTAAGACTAGTAATAAGGATAGTATATAAATTCCGTTTTTTTTAAAAAGTTGAAAGAAAAGGAAAAAAAAATTAAATTTGTATAGTAAATGAACAATCATAAAATTTAACCTATAGAAAAATTTAAATAAATTCAAATATTATAATCTTACCGGAAAAATTTATATAATTAAAATTGGAGTTTAAAATTTTTTTTTATTAGCTTTAACATTAATTAGGAATTAAATTATTTAACCGATAAATAATAATGAATTAAGTTCAACAAAGATGTTTTTTTAATTAAAATTTGTTATCTTAAAAATATACTTTTAATAAATAAATCATTTTTAACAAAAAAAAGGACCTAATATGAAAAAAATGAAATTTTTAACTATGTTAATTTTAGCAACTGGTTTATTGCTTTCATCATGTTCTTCAAATAAAGAATTGATAGAAAAGCTACAATCCGATGTTAAAAGTAAAACAGCTGAAATTTCGTCACTTAAAGCTAGTCTAGAGTCTAAAACAGCAGCTTTAAAAAGTTGTCAATCCGATGTTGCTTCAAAAGTAGCCGCTTTGGAAAAATGTGAAAAATCTACTGCAGAAGCTACAATGACAAATGCTGCAAACGCTGATCTATTTCCTCCGAATGCCAAACCGGGTGAATGTTATGCAAGAGTTTTAATACCGGCAACTTACAAAACAACAACCGAAGAAGTTCTTGTGAAAGAAGCTTCGGAAAGATTGGAAATTATTCCTGCACAATATGAATGGACAACCGAAAAAGTTCTTGTGAAAGAAGCTTCGTCAAAAGTTGTTCCTGTACCTGCACAATATGAATGGACAACCGAAAAAGTTTTGGTTAAACCTGAAACAAGCAGATTGGTAAAAGTACCTGCAAAATATGAATGGAAAACCGAAAAAATTCTTGTGAAACCTGCTCATACAGAATGGAAAAAAGGTAAAGGTGAAATTACAAAAATTGATAATTCCACCGGTGAAATTATGTGTTTAATTAATGTTCCTGCTGTTTATAAAACAGTTAGAAAAAAAGTTTTGGTTAAACCGGAAACTACAAAAACAATTACTATTCCTGCTGAATATAAAACCGTAAAAGTTAAAAAAGTAGTTAAACCTGCCGGTACAAAAACTATTGAAATACCTGCAGTTTATAAAACTGTTAAAGTTAAAAAAGAAGTTACTCCGCCAACAACTAAAAAAATTACCATTCCTGCTGAATATAAAACAGTTACCAAAAGAGTTAAGGTTACCGAGGAAAGAATGGAATGGCAACCAATTCTTTGTAAAACCAATACCACACCTGATATAATTACCAGAATTCAAAGAGCTTTAAAGAAAGCCGGATTTAATCCTGGTCCTATTGATGGAGTAATTGGTAGTCAAACAAAAGCCGCTATTACTGCTTTCCAAAAAGCTAAAGGCTTGGCTATTGGCGGTTTAACACTTAAAACATTAAAGAAATTAGGTGTTATGTAAAATTTTTTAATATTAAAAAATTTGTAAAAAAAAAGACCGTCTTTTTCAGACGGTCTTTTTTTATTTAAATTTTACGTGTGATTAAAAATTCACTTGTAAATTTATTTTTTCTTATAGTTCACAGCTGCTAGACCGGGATAAATAGCAGTAGTATCAAGCTCTTCTTCAATTCTTAACAATTGATTGTATTTTGCAATTCTATCGCTTCTACTTGCGGAACCTGTTTTAATTTGCCCTACATTTGTAGCAACGGCAATATCTGCAATAGTTGTATCTTCCGTTTCACCGGAACGATGACTGATTACATTAGTAAAGCCGGCACGTTTAGCCATTTCAATAGCTTCCAATGTTTCCGTTAAGGTTC
>JALSTL010000035.1 GCA_026983755.1 Melioribacteraceae bacterium
AAATTTGATTAAAAATATAATCGAATGAGAATGATTTGTAATTTGTAAATAAAATAAGAATACCTATAAACATTCCAATATCACCAACCCTATTGGTTAAGAATGCTTTCTTACCGGCATCGGAAGCGGATTTTTTTTCGTACCAAAATCCTATTAACAAGTATGAAGATAATCCAACTAATTCCCAAAAAATATACATCATTAAAAGGTTGTCGGTTAAAACAATACCCAACATCGAAAAGGTAAAAATACCAAGGTAAGAATAATATCTTGAAAATCTTTTATCGCCTTCCATATAAGCTATGGAAAAGAAATGTACAAGCATACTTATTAAAGTAACTACAAACAACATTATAACCGTAATGTTATCCAATTTAATTCCCAAATCTATATGCATATTTCCTTTACCGAAAACATTTCCGAAATCAATCCAAGTAAATGAAAAATTCAAATCTTGATGTAAGTAAGTTGTTAGCTTTGTATAGCTTACGTAAAGAGATAGAATAAATGCAGCAACCATAATTGCAACTTCAAGCAAATATAATTTTGAAAATCTTTTACCGAAAAATACGACCGTAATAAAACCGAATAACGGTAATAATAAAATTATAAGTGAGATATTTATAATATTCGTATCAAGCATAAGTTTTAATCTTTAAGATTATTAATTTCGTCAATATTTACATTAGTAAAAGTTTTGTACACATTTAGTACAATTGCCAAAGCTATAGCCGCTTCGGCAGCAGCCAATATTATAACAAAAAGGGCATAAAGTTGTCCGTTAATTCCAAAATTTCCAAAAGAGGAAAAAGCTACAAAATTTAAATTTGCGGCATTAAGCATAAGTTCAACACCCATTAAAACCATAATGGCGTTTTTTCTTGTTACTATAGCATAAAGACCAAATGAAAACAATGCAGTGCTAACAATTAAAAAATGATTTAATCCTACTTCCAATTTTTATTTTCCTATATCTAAATTAAATTTCCTTTTTTTCTCTTCTAGCAATTGAAGCGGCACCAATTAAGGCAATTAACAATAAAATTGCCAGTAATTCAAAAACCAAAACATAATCTGTTAATAATAAATTACCAAGCATCTTAGTTGTTGTTTTTGGAATAACTAATTTTTCAACATGCCAATTGGTAGATGTAACTATAAAAATTAAAATCGCTCCGAAAATTCCTAAACCTAAAATAGCGGGAATAACATTAAGCACACCGGTTTTAATATCAACATTTGTAATCTTATTTGTTAACATTACACCAAATAACAACAAAATCAATATACCGCCAACATAAACCATTATTTGTACAATAGCTAAAAAATCAGCCCCGAGCAATGCATACAAACCTGAAACGCCAAAAAATGTTAAAAGTAAACTAAAAGCAGAATGAATAATATTTTTTGTATTAACAACAATGGCAGCTGAAACTATTGTAATTGCAGCAAACAAATAAAATATAATATCGTAAATACTCATAATTAAACTTTACTTGGTTTTATCTTCCGGTTTATCGTTTGAATTATTATTAGCTTTTTCTTCTTCTGTTTTTTTTGCCGCAGCTTCTGCTTTGGCTTTTGCCGCAGCTAATTTAGCCGCAGCTTTTTCTTCCATAAATTTATTATAGTTTTTTTGTTTTTCTTCTATTTCCTTTTCGGTTAAAGAAGCAAAACTGTATATTAAATTTTCCCTTTCAAATTCGGAGAATTCATAAACGTTTGTCATTTTTATACATTCGGTCGGACATGGATAAGTACACAATGAGCAAAAGCAACATTTGGCAATATCAATATCAAAACGAGTTACCCAAAGGGCTTTTTTCTTTCCGTTGGAAGTTATTCTTTCACCGTCTGAAGGAATAGCTTTAACGGTTTCAATTTCTATACAATTAACAGGACAGGCAGTAGAACATTGCATACATCCGATACAATCATCCATATTAACATACAATCTGTTTCGTGCTCTTTCCGGCAGAACCGGTTTTACGTCGGGATATTGAATAGTTACGGACGGTACAAAAATATGTTTCAATGTAACTTTCATTCCTACAAGAACAGTCCACAACCCTTGCCATGTATTTATTAAATATTGTTTCATTTCATAATACCGTAATAAATCCTACTATTAATAAGATAGCAACCGAATAAGGAATTAAATATTTCCAGCAAACGGTCATAAGTTGATCTACTCTTAATCTTGGTAATGTCCATCTAAGAACCATTTGTAAAAAAACGAACGTAATACCTTTTAATGTAAACCAAAATATTTGTTCAATAGGAATTAACCAGTGAACTCCAAGGGAATTACCTAAATAACCGAAAGGTGAATTATAACCGCCGAAGAACAAAGCGGAAATTATTAAAGAGACGGCAAGCATATTGGCATATTCAGCTAAAAAAAACATAGCAAAACGCATTCCGCTATATTCGGTATGAAATCCGGAAACAAGTTCCGATTCCGCTTCGGCAATATCGAAAGGAGTTCTGTTAACTTCGGCAAGCATACTAATAAAAATAATTATGAATGCTGCAATCATTAAAGGTATTAAAACTATTTTTGAAATTCCCGCATCGGCACCTCCGAATATATTCCAGTTCCAAAAGAAATCGGTTTGTTGTTCAGTTATGGTTTTTAAGTTTAACGAACCTGTTAACATTACCATTGTTAAAACAATTATAGCAGTAGGAATTTCGTAACTAACAATTTGTGCTGCCGATCTCATTCCCCCAAGTAAGGAATATTTATTATTCGAAGCCCAACTTCCCATTAAAATGCCGGCAACAACAAAACCCGAAATTGCTATAATATAGAATAAACCGATATCTATTGAACTTCCGATAAAAAAACTTGAAAAGGGAATTACGGCGAATACGGCAAAGCTACTCATAAATATTAAGTACGGAGCAGATATGAATAATTTTTTATCTGCTGCTGCGGGTATTATATCTTCTTTTTGAATTAGCTTAAGAATATCAGCAAGTGTTTGTAAAATTCCGTGATATCCAACGCGCATCGGTCCCAGCCTATCTTGCATGTGAGCCGAGACCTTTCTTTCGGCCAATACGGCAAGTAATGCGTATGGTAGAATAAATAAAAACAATGGTAATGCCGCGGCAATAAAATAAGCCACAATTTGATTACCTGTTATATTTTGTAAAAATTCATACATTATCTATCTATTTCTCCAAGTACAATATCAAGACTACCTAAAATTGTAATAACATCTGCTACTAAATGACCTTTACAAAGTTCACCGAAAACTTCCATATTCACAAATGAGGGAGCTCTAACTTTTACTCTAAAGGGATTGGCTGTTCCGTCACTAATAATAAAATAACCAAGTTCGCCTTTAGGGTTTTCAGTTCTTGAATAAATAGTAGCTTTTGGTGGTTTTACTCTTCTCGGTACAGCTGCTTTTACATCTCCCTCCGGAATTCCGTCTATTGCTTGCTCAATAATTTTTAAGCTTTCTTCAAGTTCCAAAATTCTAACGTAATATCTATCCCAACTATCGCCAACGGTTCCCATTTTTCCTTCGCCAACAGGAATATTAAAATCGAATTTATTATAAATTGAATATGGATCGTTTTTTCTTAAATCCCATTTAACACCGCTTGCTCTAAGAACAGGACCGGTTATTCCGTAATTTATTGCCGTGTCTTTGGGTAAAATTCCGATATTTGCCGTTCTTTCTATAAAAATTTTATTGTAAGACAAAAGATTGTTTAAGTCTTCTATTTGAGGACGGAAATATTTTATAAACTCTTTTGTTTTCCTCACAAAATCTGGATGAATATCCTGAGCTAATCCGCCAACCCAAATATAGTTGTATAGTAATCTGGCACCGCTGGTTTCTTCGAAAATAGTAAGAATTTTCTCTCTATCTCTAAAGCAGTATAAGAATGGAGTAAATGCTCCTATATCAACTCCGTAAGTTCCCAGAGCTACCAAGTGAGATGCAATTCTTTGAAGTTCTGCAACTATAACTCTGATGTATTCAACTCGTTCCGGAACTTCTAAGCCTAATAATCTTTCTACGGCAACTGCATAACCAAAGTTATTGGACATTGAAGCAAGGTAATCCATTCTATCTGTGTACGGCACAATTTGATGATAGTTCATTGCTTCACAATGTTTTTCAAAACATCTGTGCAGGTATCCTATATGCGGTTTTACATCGCGAACTAATTCTCCTTCAAGTTTTAGTTCCAACCTCAAAACTCCGTGTGTGGACGGATGTTGAGGTCCCATATTCAATACCATTTCTTCGGTTTTTAGTGCCATATTTTTTTAGTATAAAGTATTAAGATGTGAGTATCAAGACTTAAAACTCATATCTTTGTAAATTTTGATCTATCTTAATTTAATTTTTAATCCGTAAATCATTTTTTAGAAATTTTATTTCTAACTACAATGCCGAAGCATTTGTAACATCTAATAAGGTATTCTCATTCCGTTATAAAATTCCGGAGTTTCAAAA
>JALSTL010000036.1 GCA_026983755.1 Melioribacteraceae bacterium
TGACAAAATAATGGAAATAGTTCAAACGAATGAAAAATAAAAGGAAGTTAAGTTTAAAAGTCTAAATATAGAAACAGATTACCGCTTTGAAAAAGTGAAAGAAATTAACGCAGATGAATAATTTGAAAGATTGGTAAGTTAGATAAAAAATAAAATGTAATATTAACCTTGTAAAAAAAATTTATAGCTTTTGCACAAAACCATTATATGCTTTCGGTTACAAGGGTTTCGTGTTTAATGTGAAATAATTTTAACTTTATTTTAATTACATTTTATGTTATTATTTAATACCGGTACAAAATTAAATTTAATTTTTAAGTGATAGCAAAAAACAAAAGATGAAAAAATTTATATTAACATATTTTTTAATTATTTTTTTAAGTATATCTAATTTTGCAAAATATATAAAACCAAATATTATTATCAATAATGAAATATATTTCCGTAACATTTCCACAGCACCAATCAGCAATGGAAATCAAAAAAAATTACTTCCGAAAGTTCCTAAAAACGTAATGGCAAAGGGCTATGAAAAGCATATAGAAATTACATGGTCTCGTAATGTTTATGATAACACCTTTCAATATAAAATTTACAAATTGATAAATTCCGTTTATACTTTAATAGGCAAAGTTAACTCTAATAATTCCAGTTATATTGATTTTATTGGTGCGAAAGGAATTACGGCGTCATATAAAGTTTCGGCAATCGATAAGGAAAAGAACGAATCCGAAAAAAGTAACGAAGCCGTTGCAACAACAATTAGTATGACCGATAAAGATTTTCTGGATATGGTACAAAAATATACGTTTAAATATTTTTGGCAATATGCACATCCGGTTTCGGGTTTAATTAGAGAAAGAACAGGTTCCGGAAATACTTGTACAATTGGAGGTACGGGTTTTGGAGTAATGGCCATTATTGTGGGAATTGAAAGGGGATTTATTAGCAGAAACCAAGGAGCTGGAAGAATTAAAAAAATTGTTGATTTTTTACAGAATAAAGCAGATAAATTTCACGGAGCATTTTCACATTGGATTGATGGAAGTACAGGCAAAGTAATACCGTTTAGTAAATACGATAACGGCGGTGATTTGGTTGAAACATCTTTTTTAATTCAAGGATTGTTAACTGCCAAACAATATTTTACTAACAATAACAATACGGAAGTAGCAATTAGAAATTTAATTACAAATATTTGGCAAAATGTTGAATGGGATTGGTACAAACGTTCAACGAACAGTAATTTTTTATATTGGCATTGGTCACCTAATTATAATTGGAAAATGAATTTTAAAGTTCAAGGCCCTAACGAAACAATGATAACTTATCTGCTTGCCATAGCATCGCCAACACATTCTATTCCTGCAAGTTTATATTATAAAGGTTGGGCAAGTTCTCCTAAATATAAAAACGGTAAAACATTTTATGGTTACAGGCTTGATGTTGGATGGGATTACGGCGGTCCGTTATTTTTTGCGCACTATTCGTTTTTAGGTTTCGACCCCAGAAATAAAAAAGATCAATACACTAATTATTTTAAGAACAACAGAAACCACACTTTAATAAATAGAGCATACTGTATTGATAATCCCAAAAATTTTTTGGGTTACAACGATAGTACATGGGGGTTAACGGCAAGTGACGATCCTTGGGGATATTTGGCTCACGAACCGAACGGAAATAAAGATAACGGCACTATTACTCCATCGGCATCTTTATCTTCATTTCCATATACGCCGGTTGAATCTTTGCAAGCATTGAAAAATTTATATAGAAATTACGGAAATAAAATTTGGTCGGAATATGGATTTACCGATGCATTCAATCCTCAAAAAAATTGGTATTCCGATAGTTATTTAGCTATAGATCAAGGTCCTATTATTATTATGATTGAAAATTACAGGTCCGGATTATTGTGGAAACTTTTTATGAAAAATCCCGAAATACAACCTATGTTAGATTCAATTGGGTTCGTAAAAGATTTAACCGATGTAAATGCTAAAAAAAAAAAATTATTAAAAATTTTTCTTCAACAAAATTATCCTAACCCGTTTAATCCGTCAACAACAATACAATATACAATACCATCAGAGACGTTGCATGCAACCTTTCAATATGTGCAATTAAAAATTTACGATGTTCTTGGTAAAGAGATTACAACATTAGTAAATGAACGAAAAAAACCCGGTAGTTACAAAATAAATTTTAATGCGGAAAATCTTGCAAACGGCGTTTATTATTATCGTTTAACAAGAGGGGAAAACTCAATAACAAAAAAAATGATTATACTAAAATGATTTTAAGAACAAACAATTTATATGATAAAAATATTTGAAAAATATTTACCTAACCACATAATTCAACAGCTATTATTCGTAATTGTGATTATGATTTTGTTTTTGCTGATTATTTTACCAAATTTTTTTAATGAAAAAATAAAAACTAAAGAAGTAACTATTACTTATGCGGATAATATATCGGAAGCACATAAAATTATAATAGATAAATTTAATAAACAATTCAAAGGTAAAATAAAAGTAGAAACCATTAATTTGCCTTTTACAAAGTTCAGTACTAACGAACGTAAAGAACTTTTGGCTCGATCATTACGAAGCAAAAGTGATAAAATTGATATCTTTACTGTGGATATTATTTGGGTTGCACGTTTTGCAAAATGGTGTCAACCGTTCAATAAAAAAGATTTAAACGGTATTGAAAATAATTTGCTAAAGTATTCGATGGCATCTTGTTATTATCAAAACCGGCCTGTTGCTTTGCCACTTTATATAGATATTGCTTTAATGTATTATCGCAAAGATATTTTAAGTAAGTTACCCAACTATTCTGCAATAAAAAAAGAATTGGATGCTTCCATAACTTGGGAAAATTTTATTAAGTTAAGTAATCAATTTAAAAAATCCGGTAAACCTTTTTACATTTTTCAAGCGGATAATTACGAAGGGCTTCTTTGTAGTTTAACCGAATTAATCAGGAATAAATCCCCTAAATTATTCGGGAAGAAAATAAATTTTCAGAATAAAGTTACGGAAAATGCATTGCAGTTGCTAGTTGATTTGGTTCACAAGTATAAAATCTCTCCAAAAGAAGTTGTAAATTTTAAAGAAAATAATTCGTGGGAATATTTTATTCAAAAAAACGGTTTGTTTCTAAGGGGTTGGCCGGGTTTTATTAGAGATAAAAAGAAAATGTTAAAAGAACATCATATCGAAAATTTAATTGTAAAAGTGCCGTTGCCACACCTTAAAGGTACCAAACCGGTATCGGTATTCGGAGGTTGGAATTTTATGATTTCCAAATTCAGTAAACATAAAAAAGAAGCGTTGAGTTTTATCAAATTTTTTTTGAAAGAAGATTCACAAAAAATATTGTATTATAAAGGGGGATTTTTACCTGTAATTAAATCACTATATATGGATAAAAATTTTCTTGAAAAAAATCCCGATATTCTTTTTTATAAATCTTTGTTGAAAAGAGGAGTAAACAGACCTTTGATGAAAAACTATACCAAAATATCAGATATATTTTCATATTATTCTAACAAAGCTATAAAAGGCGATATGAGTGTTAAAGAAGCATTAAAATATGCAACTAAAAATATTTATTCGGAATCATTTATTATTAAATAATTTTTTATGCTGAAAAAAAAGATACAAAATAATTTAAAGAAGTATCATTTTGAACTAAGGCATATATCCGTTATTCTTTTTATACTGATTCTTTTTCAAATTATTTTTTCATTGGTTCAAAAATCTTCTTTGGAAAACTTTCTTAAAAAAAACCAAAACTGGTATAAAAAAGAATCGGCAGAAAGAATTTCAAATTTATCCACAACATCATTGGAATTAATGATGGAATACATTCATGTTAATGATCAAATTTTGGAAGAATCAAAATCAAAAATTATTGAATCGTTTAATATAATTTTTAGCCAACAACTATTAGAGCAAGATGTTGAGTTAAGTTGTTTGATTGTTTTCTATAACGATAAACCCTTGGTTATAGACGACGGGAAAGTTTTTTATAAATACTTGAACGGTCAAATACACGAACCGTTAATTATAGAAAATAAATATAAAGAAGCGGTAAAATTATTTTTGGAAAATATAAATGTATTACAAAACCAAGAACAAATATTCAGTATTCAAAAACCTAAAGAAACATTTCATGTTTTGGTACCTTTGGTTCCTCGCGGCGAATTTTTAGGTGTTCTATATATGAAAAATACTCCTAATTTTTCTTTTATTACAAGAGATATTCTATCAGGGTATAATCAAGTCGCAATTATTTATTCGGTTTTGATTTTGTTAGGCCTAATTGCGATGTTTTTAATTTCCTCGTATTCTGTAAACCAAAGAGATCAAGCCCAAAAGTTACTTTTTGAAGAACATGAAACTCATCTTAAAGAAAAAATAATGTATGAAAAAGAATCACTTTTTACAAAACGAATTTATCATACACATCATAAAGCGGAAAAAGTTATGGGCTTTATAAAAGAGGACTTACGGAAATTAGAACAAAAAAATATCAAAACGATAAAAGAAAAATTGTATAAATATGCAAACTTTGTTTCCCGCGTAATTTATGATATGAAATGGTATGACCCGCCTATTCAAACAATTAGAAATCAAATATTTAAAACAAATATAAATGAAATTATAAAATTTATTATTGATAACTTATTTTTAAGAATATCAACTCAAACAAAAGCATTCAAATTCAATTTGGAACTTGATGAAAATTTACCCGTGGTGGAAATAAACGAATACGTTATATGGGAAATACTTGAACCATTGATACAAAATAGTATTGACCATGGCTCTGTAGAGAATTTATTAATAACAATTTCTACGTTTTATAATAAGCAAAACGGTGAAACAACCATTACCATTAGAGATAACGGTGTTGGTATTAAAGAAGAATTACTAACCGAAGATGAAAACGGTATCAAAAAAATATTCATGGAAAATGTATCTACCAAACCATACGAAAATCAAAATAAAGGATACGGTTGTTATATTGCTTATGAAATGGCTACCAAAAAATGTAAATGGAAATTGGATGTGAAAAATTTAACTTCCGGTGGCTGCCAATTCAAACTAACTTTTAAAAATAAAACAATAAACGGATAAAAAATGACGGAAGAAACCAATATAAAAATATTACTGATAGAAGATGAAGAATTTGATGTTAAACGTATAAAAAAAACACTTAAACCTTTTGAAAATAAAATACAAATTAAAGAAGTTGTCTCCAATGGTGCAGATGCAATTCGAATATTAAAATCGAATTCCGATTACTTTAGCATTGTAATAATGGATTTTCAAATTGCCGGAGGAATAAAAGGGGAAGATTTAATTAGAAAAATTAAAGATATCGATTCAACAATTCAAATAATTGTGATAACCAAATTAACTATAAATATTACCGACTTTAAATTTGCCAACAGACTAATGGAAGCCGGAGCGTTTTGGTATTGTACAAAATATCCGGGTGATATTGAAAACTATATATATCAACCCACTGATTTTGTTTTGTCAATTTTCAATGCCAATGAAAATAGAATATTAAAAAAACAAACTTTTGCTTCAAATAAAAAATTATCGCAACATATAAAAACCATATTGGAGCAAAAAAAAATTATTGGTGAATCCGACCAAATACAAAAATTAAAAAAACAAATTGAAAAGCTTGCACAAAGCAATGTAAATGTTCTTATAGACGGTGCTTCCGGAACAGGGAAAGAACTTGTTGCATACCATATTCATTATAAAGGTAAGCGTAAATTTGAAAAATTTATAAGAATTAATTGCGGTAGTTTACCGAACGATTTGATTGAAAGTGAACTTTTCGGATACACAAAAGGCTCTTTTACCGGAGCTGCAAAAGAAAAAAAAGGTTTGTTCGAAATTGCACACAACGGAACAATTTTTTTAGATGAAATATCCGAACTACCACTTTCTGCCCAAGTTAAACTTTTACGAGTTATTCAAGATGGCGAAATTGAGAAAATTGGACGTACCGACGTTGTAAAGGTGAATGTTAGAATCATTGCCGCAACAAATATTAATTTGGAAGAAAAAGTTGAAAGTAAACTGTTTAGAGAAGATTTATATTATAGACTAAATGTTGCACGGCTCCATATCTCTTCATTAAAAGACAGAGCGGAAGATATTCCGCTTTTAATAAATTACTTTGTAAATAACTATTGCAAAGATATGGGAATTTCCATTCCCGTTTTTAATGAAAGAGCAATTTCGTATTTGAAAAATTATAATTGGCGGGGTAATGTTAGAGAATTAAAAAATGTTATTCAACGTTTACTATTATCAAACGAACAAAATTTTATAACTGAAGAAATGGTAAAAAATTCTTTGCTCGATCGATTAAGTTACAACGGAAATTCTAACAATATATTTAATTTCAGTCGTATTAATGAGGTAGTTACTCTAAAAGATATGGAAAAAAAATTTAGGAAAGAATACTTCATTTTTATACGTCGCAATTCGGTTTCGGATGCACAAGCTGCAGAAAAATTAGGTTTGGCTCCTCCTAATTATTATAGGATGTGTAAAGAGTTAGGATTGAAATAATAGCTTATAAAAATTTTAATTATTAAAATGATAATGAATTGTTATCATAATAATAATTTATTGCAAATTCTTTTTTCTTTTTTTATCGATTTACTTCAATAATCCCTTTCCTCCATGGCATAGTAATTGCTAATTTTTCTAATTATAAACTTATATATTAAACTTAAATATTAAATATAATGAAAACACAAAAATTGCTTCTCTTAATCTTTTTTCTTAATACAACATATTTAATTTTCTCACAACCCTATAAAAATCCGAATATTAACATTGAAAAGCGAATTAACGATTTGTTAAGTAGAATGACGTTAAAAGAAAAAATAGGACAAATGCAACAATACAATTTCTGGAAATTGGACGATGCAACATTAAAAAAAGTTACGGAAGGGAAAGTAGGTTCGTTCCTAAATGCAAGTAATAAGAAAGACAAAATAAAATTACAAAAAGCGGCAATAGAAAAATCCAGATTAGGAATTCCTTTGATTTTCGGTCGGGATGTGATACATGGTTATAAAACCATTTTACCAATTCCTCTGGGAGAAGCGGCAACATGGAACCCCGAACTTGTAAAAAAAGGAGCGGAAATTGCCGCTCAAGAAGCAACGGAAAATAATATTAACTGGACGTTTGCTCCGATGATAGATATTGCACGAGATCCGCGTTGGGGAAGAATTGCGGAATCTTGCGGCGAGGATCCTTTTTTAGCTGGAACTATCGGGGCTGCAATGATTAAAGGTTTTCAAGGAAATAATCTTAATGATAATAGTACTATTGCAGCCTGTGCAAAACATTATGTTGGTTATGGAGCTGCCGAGGGCGGTAGAGATTATAATACTACTTTAATACCCGAAAGAGAATTACGCAACGTGTATTTAAAAACTTTTCAAACCGCCGTTAATTCCGGTGTTGCTACTTTAATGAGTGCTTTTAACGACTTAAATGGAGTACCTGCTTCCGGAAATAAATTTACTCTGAAAAAAATTTTAAGAAACGAATGGAACTTTAACGGATTTGTTGTAAGTGACTGGGAAGCTATAAGTGAGATGATAAAACATGGCTTTGCAAAAGACGGCAATGAAGCTGCTTTTAAAGCAGTTGATGCCGGTGTTAATATGGAAATGGTATCTGAAAATTATGCCAATTACTTGGAAAAACTTATAAACTCTCATAAAGTTAACGGTAGATGGATAGATACGTTAGTTGCCGGAATTTTAAGAATTAAATTTAAATTAGGATTGTTTGATACACCGATAAATAGTAAACCCGTATCAGAATTCTTACCTGCTCAAAATAAACAAATTGCGAAAAGTATTGCAACCGAAAGTATAGTAATGCTCCAAAATAAAAATAATACTTTGCCATTAAAAGTTTCAGAAATAAATAGCTTAGCGGTGATCGGTCCTCTGGCAAATTCACCTAAAGCTCAAATGGGTACATGGACGTTAGACGGCAACCCCAAAGATGTTATTACTCCGTTAAATGCAATAAAAAGTGAGTACGGTAAAAAATTAAAAATTTATTATTCAAAAGCAATGGAATCTCCTCGCAGTACAAATAAAAAACTCTTTAAGAAAGCTATCCAAACGGCAAAAAAATCCGATGCTGTACTTTTATTTCTTGGTGAGGATGAAGAATTATCCGGAGAAACCCATTGCAGAGCATTTTTGAATTTACCCGGGGCTCAAGAAAACTTAATTATAAAACTTTCCAAATTAAACAAACCCTTGATTCTAATAATTATGGCGGGACGACCATTAACTTTTGGAAATATAACTAATAAAGTAAATAGCATTTTATATGCATGGCATCCCGGTACAATGGGTGGAGAAGCAATATCTGATATTATCTTTGGAAAAACATCACCCTCCGGTAAACTTCCCGTAACTTTTCCAAGAACGGTAGGACAAATACCTCTTTACTATAATCATAAAAATACGGGAAGACCACCATCACCTAATCAATTGGGACGTGTGCTAGGAACTCCTGTAAATCCTAAAGGATATGCCAGTTACTATTTAGATGTTGATTATACTCCGGCCTATTATTTTGGTTACGGAGAATCATACTCCAGTTTTAATTATTCAGATCTAACTTTATCGAAAAAAATAATTGATTTCAATGATACATTAAAAGTATCGGTAATAGTTAAAAACACGGGTAAATATAAAGCTAAAGAAACAATTCAACTTTATATTAGAGATTTGTATGCAAGTGTTACAAGACCTGTTAAAGAACTTAAAAGATTTAAGAAAGCGGAATTTATTCCAGGGGAAACCAAAACCATACATTTCAAACTAACTGTTGACGATTTTAAATTTTACGATATAAACATGAAATATAATGCCGAACCTGGTGATTTCGTATTGTTCGTTGGTAGTTCTGCAAATGATAAAGACTTATTAAAATCGAATTTTACATTAACTAAGTATTGAGAAAAATACTTATGAAAAAAATTACTAAACTAAAAAATCGTTACAATGAAGTAACCTAAAAGAAAATTTTAAATATTATTATTCTTGTTAATTAATTACAAAAGTATAATAAAATAAAAATTAGTTTGCACCACAATAAAGGAGGAATACCATGAGAAAATTTTTTTTACTTTCTATATTTTTTTTCATTGTGTCGGTAACTTCGGCACAATGGGTATTAGAACCATTCGATAATGCAGTTGGAAATACCTGGCCGGATACGGCTTCAACAGAATTAAATTCCAGATATATGTTTGCAAACGGTGCATCTGCTTTTGTTCATTTATTCAATGAAACGGATTCAAAAGATGGAAACGGTTCTATGAAATTGGATTATAAAGTACAAGCATCGGATAGTTGGGGGGGATATAGTGTGATAACTTCATACTTGGCAGATAGCATTTCAGATAAACCATATATTGATCTTTCAGCCGGAACGGAATTAAGTCTTTGGTATAAAATTGTTACACCGGTAAGTATGACTCAAAACGGGGATATTTTTTCTGAAATAAAACTTGCCGAATACGATAATAACGGGAACAGAGATCTTTGGGTTTATAAAACAACAATAAAACATTCGGATAATTCCGGCGAATGGATAAATATTAAAATACCCCTAGTACAATCAGATGATAAAACCACAGGTTTTGCATTGCAATTTGGAGAAGGAGACGGAGAGCTTCAGTTTGACAAAATAAAAGGTTTCGAAATTACATTTGTTTATATAACTTCAGGCAATAGTGATAATCCACCTTCTGCCGAAGGTTCGATACTTATAGACAAATTGCAACTTTTAGGTACCAGATATACACCGCTTCAAACATTTGATACTGCTGTAGCCGATTCTTTCTTTGTAGTTGACACAATGAGTTGGGCTGGTAGCGGAGCAGGTAGTTCGGTTTTATCCGATAATACCACGGATTTTGTTGAAGGATCCGGTTCTTTTCAATGGGATTATACAATAAATGCATCTCAAAGTTGGGGCGGTTATGTAAGAATTACACCTGCAAACCCTACTCCAATTGACACTCTACAAGAAAGAACGGCTTTAGTTTTATATATAAAAAATTTGGTACCGCAATCCGGTACGGCAAATAGAGTATCATTTAGATTTACATTGGTAGAGAATAATACCGGTGAAGATGAATGGTGGACATGTGAAGTACCCATAAAACTTAGTGAAGCTTCGGAGTGGACAAGATATTATTTACCTTTGAGAGAAAGACCTGTTTACAATGATAGTATTTACGGCGGTCCAGGTCATAACCATTTTCCGTCAGACGGGTTTTCTCAACCCTGGTGGGAATCGAAAGGGGATGGTGTTTTTAATCCAGAATCGGTTAAAGAATGGCATGTTACACTTTCGGCCGGAGATCCAAGTTATGGACCTCAAGGGGAAAAATTAAGCGGTACATTACTTTTTGATGTATTTCAACAATCGGGATTCCAATATTCAGATAATACACCTCCGGATGTTCCGTCTGATATTGCCGTTGTTGCAGGCAATTATTCGAATTTAATTACTTGGAAAGATGTTCCCGGAGAAGAAGGTGAAAAATATAATGTTTATTATAGTACTAAACCAATTTCCGATATAAACGCCGAAGGTGTGGAAGTGGTTCAATTAGGTGTTGAAGAAAATGTTCAAGTGGTTGAACATGTTTTGCTGTCGCCTTCAACGGATCAAGAAGTAACTTATTATTATGCAGTTAATGCTGTTGATAAAGTTGGCAATGTAGGTACGCCTGGTGCAACGCAAGCAATAACCAACACAGCTAAAGGAACAACTACCATATCAATGGTTGCACCAACAAATTTTACCGCAGATGGTGATTTAAGTGAGTGGGCTGGAATTACACCGTTTAGAATATTTCCATCCGATGGTAGCGGTACAGTTAAAACGGGAACTACCATTGACGGAGACGATGATTGTTCTGCCGAAGCTTATGTAGCAATTCAAGATAATTACCTATATGTTGCATTTAATGTAAATGATGATGTTGTACACCACGAAGAATCATGCGATTCTTGGTCTAGTGATTCACCTGATTTATTAATCGGATTGTATAATTGGCACGGTACACCGCATACGGATTATCAACGTGGTAGTCAACCAGATTATCATTTGAGGTTCGGAAAATATCTTGCACGAAGCGATCATTGGAGTAATCCGAATGATTCCTTATTAATAAGCGGTACCGAAAATTACATTTGGAAAGAAAAATTTACAGGCGGTTATACGGTAGAAGCTAAAATTCCTTTTGCCGATTTGGCAAGTACAAAAGATACAATCCCAACAATCAAAGAGGGATTTAGAATACCAATCGATTTTGTTATTAACGATAATGATAATAAAAATCCCGACGGACAATGTTGGCAAAGAAGAGAAGGTATTTTAACATATTCACCGCGTAATCAAGACCAAGGCTGGAAAGATGTTTCCGTTTGGTCTTATACATGGTATGGTAATAAATGGATTGTTTCGGCTAGAGATAACAAACAAGTAAAAAATGTTTATTCCTTGTCGCAAAATTATCCGAATCCGTTTAATCCTACTACAACAATCAAATATTCAATTGCAAAAACCGGTAAAGTCTCAATAAACATTTATAATTTACTTGGGCAAGAAGTTGCTCAATTAGTAAATAAAGTACAACCTGCAGGAAATTACTCGGTGAATTTTGATGCGACAAAATTATCTACCGGTATTTATTTTTATCAGATAAAAAGCGGTTCTTTTAAAAAAGTAAAAAAAATGTTATTGGTGAAATAAAATATTTAACTGCTAACCAACTCAAATAACTGTTGGTTAGCAAATACTTAACAAAAACCAAACAAGCAGTGATTATGAATTTTTTTAAGTTAAGCATATTTGAAAATCCATTAAAAAAAATTTCAAAAACTTTTGTTTTTGCTATATTCGTACTTATTTTTTTTAATACGGTTCTAAAAGCCGGTACAACCGGAAAGATTGTTGGGAAAGTTATTGATAAAGAAACGGGCGAACCTTTAATAGGTGCAAATATTCTTGTTAAAGGAACATACTTCGGAGCGGCAGCTGATATGGAGGGGGAATTTATGATACCTAATATTCCGCCCGGTAAATATATTGTTGTAATATCTGCTGTTGGTTATCATAAAGTTACTATAAAAAATGTGTTGGTTAAAATAGATTTGACAACCAATGTTGGAACCGTTAAAATTTCGGAAGAGGCAGTGAATATGGATGTTGTGGTTGTAAAAGCGGAACAACCAATGGTTACCAAAGATTTAACCTCTACTTCCGCAATTGTTACATCCGATCAAATAAAAGCTTTACCTGTAGATAATTTTCAACAAGTTGTTAATCTTCAAGCCGGGGTTGTTGACGGACATTTTAGAGGGGGTAGAAAAAATGAAGTTGCCTATCTAATAGATGGTGTTGCCGTAAACGATGCATTTAATGGTGCCCTTAGTGTTGAAGTAGAAAATAACTCGATTGGTCAACTTGAAGTTATAAGTGGAACTTTTAATGCCGAATACGGACAAGCAATGTCCGGTGTAGTAAATATTATTACTAAAGACGGGGGAATTAATTATGAGGGGAGTGTTTCGTCGTATATGGGAAATTACTTTACGAACGCAACCGACATCTTTCTGAACTTAAACAAAATAAACCTTAGTGGTCCGAAAGATTTCAGATTTAATCTAAGCGGACCTGTTAAAATATTAAAAAATTTATCATTCTTCGTAACCGGTAGATATTTTGCCGATGACGGATATATGTATGGTAAAAGAGTATTCTTGCCTTCGGACGAAGCTCCGGTTTTTCCGGACCCGAGTAATTTTAACTATTTTGTATTAAAACCTTCCGGTAATGGTGAATATGTACCTATGAATCCTAACAAAAAAAAATCATTTAATGGCAAACTTACCTATAGTATTCCCGAATGGAAGTTTACCTATAGTATTTTTTGGGATGATAACTGGAATAAATTTTATAATCATTCATTTAAATTGGTTCCGGACGGTATAAAAAATCATTATCGTACTAATACGATTCATTCATTTCAAATTTCTTGGTATCCGTCTAAAGTAACTCTTTCAACGTTAAAATTTTCACATAACTATAATAACTACAAAGGATATCTATATGAAAACCCGTTGGACCCCCGTTATGTTGATGTTTCCAAAGGAGCACCCATTTCCGAATATACTTTTCGAACTGGTGGAAATGAAGCAGATAGATACCATCGCTTTACAAAGTCAACTATTGCTCAATTAACTTTAGAATCCCAAATTTCAAAAAAACATAAAATTAAAGCAGGGCTCGAAGGAAGATTTCACGAAATATTTAATTCTTGGAAAACTTTAAGAAATTTTACCGAAGGTCAACGCGATGAAAACGGAAATTTGATTTATCATTTGGGTTATAGCGATCCGGGAACCAAGTATAATCAAATTTATACAAGTAATCCTTATGAATTTTCCGCATATATTCAAGATAAAATGGAATACGATATTATGATAATAAATGCAGGTATTAGATTTGATTATTTTAATTCTAATACAACTCTTCCCATTGATTTAAGAAATCCGTTAAATAATCCTAATTTCCCTGGTGCAAATAAAAAAAGAAAAGCTAAAAGTCAGTACCAAATTAGTCCCAGATTCGGTGTTTCTTTTCCAATGTCCGATAAAGGAGCAATACATTTTTCGTACGGACATTTTTTTCAAATTCCGTCTTTTAGTAATTTATATGAAAACAATAGATATATAATAGACCAAACAAGTTCTCCACAATCTTTTGTTGGCAATCCGGAACTAAAAGCACAAAAAACAGTAAAGTATGAACTTGGATTACAACAAGTAATATTTCCTAACGTTTCTTTGGATGCATCAATATATTATAGCGATATTAGAAATTTATTAGGCTCGGAAATAAAGGAAACATACGAAGGATTTTTATACGGAAGATATGTAAACAGAGATTATGGAAATGTTAAAGGTCTTATTATAACTCTAGATAAAAGATTTGCGAATTATTTTAGTGCAAAAATAGACTATACATATCAAGTTGCTGCCGGAAATGCGTCTGATCCTCGTACTGTTTTTTTTAACAGCCGTTCAGATCCTCCGGTAGAAACCACTAAAAAAGTTGTTCCTCTTAATTGGGATCAAACTTCCACACTTAATGCTGCAATTAATGTAGGTCAACCAGGGAATTGGACACTAGGTTTAATTTTCGGTTATGGCTCCGGTATGCCATATACGGAAGATCCCCGTTATTCCAAAGGTTTAAGATTTGAAAACGGAGGAAGAAAACCGAGTTATTTCAATGTGGATTTACGTGCTAACAAACAATATAATTTGTACGGAATAAAAATAAATACCTTTTTAATTGTATATAATTTGTTAGATATTCAAAACGAATTTGGGGTTAGTCCAACTACCGGAAGAGCCGGTGTGGATTTAAATGCCGAAGCTTATACGGGAAAAATATTCGGGTTAAATACAATTGCCGAATACTTAAGAAATCCTGCAAACTATTCAAGACCAAGACAAATAAATATTGGATTTAGTATAGGGTTATAACCTTAACAAACGGAGTTTTAATGTTGAACAAAAAAATTTACTGGGTTTTTATTCTTATTTATGCAAATATTGTATTTGCACAAGTTAATCCTAATATACAAAAATATAGGGAAGAAGAATACGGAGATAAAACATATCGTAAAAAAGGAATAATGGATGGCAATCTTGTAAGAACCATATTTAGAAATGATGGACAGGTAGGGGCTTGGCCGGATAGACCTTCGGGGGAATGGCCTAAAGGAACAGGCCATAATTATCTTGACGGGTTAACACCTATTATTTCAGCTTCCGTAAAAGCTCCTGGCAATAATCAGTTGGTTCATCCTGCAATTACATCTTACAGAGAAGAAGTAGATTTCGATCCGGTTACAAATCAACTTTGGGTTGTTGAACCTGTTCCCGGTTATGCCTCACCGGAATCGGAAGAACCTGCAATTAGTACAAAACCGAAAACATGGCCGGAATTTTGGCCGAGAGCTTTGCCTAATATAGATGAAACTTGGGATGGATATTGGTATGGTTATTTTGGACGTGGTGTTCAGAATGCCGATTTTGAAACTTTTTATGTTATGGATGATTCACAAGATAAAGAATTTAGTCGTCCACCTTATCAATATTATCCTATTGCTTCGGATTCTAACCGTAGTGGACTTGGTTTGCGCATTGAAGTTCGTGGTTTTCAATGGTCTCATGTTTTGGCCGAAGATATTATTTTTTGGCATTTTGACATCATTAACCTTTCGGATAATACATACGATACAACTTATTTCGGATTTTATAGTGATACGGGAGTTGGCGGTGTTAGCGATAATGGTGATGATAATGCTTCTTATAATACAAAACTTGATATTGCTTATGCTTTTGATGCCGACGGAGTTGCACCTCCGGAACAATGGAAAACCGGCTATGTTGGTTATGCTTATCTAGAAAGTCCAGGTAACTCGTTAAACGGAATTGATGATGACGAAGACGGCATGATTGACGAAAGAAGAGATGACGGTATTGATAATGATGGCGATTGGGTAGGTTTTTCGGATTTAAACGGTAACGGGAAATGGGACGCTGATGAAAATGAACCGCTGAATAATGATCTTGGTGTTGATGGTGTTGGACCATTTGACCCGCAATATAATGGCCCTGATTTAGGTGAAGGTGATGGTAAACCTACCGAGGGTGAACCCAACTTCGATAAAACCGATAAAGACGAATCCGATCAAATAGGACTTACAAGTTTGGCAATAGAGAGATTATCCAATAAAGGCCCCAATTCAATTTGGCCTAAAAATGATGAAGTAATTTGGAAAACTATGGCAGGGCATGTTTTCGATACATCGTTGACAAATGCGAATATACAAATTCTTTTCGGTTCAGGTGGTTTTCCGTTAGAAGTAAACCGGCGTCAAAGATTTTCGGTTGCTCTTGTTTTCGGAAACGATTTGGAAGATATGATTTTTAATAAAGAAACAGTTCAACAAATTTATAATGCAAATTATAATTTTGCCAAACCTCCTTTAAAACCAACACTAAAAGCTGTTGCTGGTAATAAGAAAGTGTTCTTATTTTGGGATGATGTTGCAGAGCATTCAAGAGATCCTTTTTTAGGTTATGAAAATGGAGACCCCAGATTAGGATTTAAAAAAGATTTTGAAGGATATCTTTTATACAGAAGTGAAGAGCCTGAGTTCAATGATATTAAAGTCATAACAGATTCCAAAGGCGAACCTAAATATTGGAAACCTATTGCACAGTTCGATCTAATCGATAGCATTACCGGGCCCGACCCGATAGGCATTAATGGTGCTCACTTTTGGCGAGGCAGCAATACAGGCTTACAACATTCATTTATTGATACCAATGTTGTTAATGGTAAAACATATTACTATGCTTTGGTTGCTTATGATCAGGGAGATCCTAATTTCGGTACAAAGGGTTTGATTCCCTCGGAAACCACTAAGATTATTACTGTAGATTTGGTTGGTAATGTAAAATTTATTGACATAAATTGTGCGGTTGTAACACCTAATGCACCAACTGCAGGATATGTACCGCCAGAAATTAATGGAGACCTTAATAATGTAAACGGTATAGGTACAGGCAATATTCAAGTAGCCGTTTTAGATCCGAATGTAATAAAAAATAATGCAACTTATACTATCTTGTTTGATTCCGAAGGTGATATACCTTTCTATAGAACTGTTTCATATTCTATCTTGCGTTCTATAAACGGAAAAGTTGATACATTGGAATCTTACATAGACTCTACAAGTATTGGTAGCGGTAAATTTAGTCCGCCTTTCGACGGTTTATCCGTTGTTGTTAAAAATGATACGGCAGTTGCAGTTGATCAAGAAAAAACCGGTTGGATTGTTGGGTTTGCAAATTTGAATATGGCGGTTACTCCCGATAATAGCAGTCCTGCGCGTAACATTGCCTGGCCAGCAGATTATGAAATTGATTTTTTGGAAGAGAGATCGGTTACAACACCTTTTAACAAAATCAAAGTGCCGTTTATAATAAAAAATTTATCAAGAGGAGATACTGTTCAAGCGGAAATCATTGATAACAATAATAATAAAACTTTTGATTTAGGTGATGATATTGTAATAATAGAGTATATCGGTTCCAGTTATAAATTGACTTGGAGAATAGGGTATAATCATTCAACTACTGCTCCAATAGATGCATTCCCGGTTGCGGGTGATAAATTTTTAATTAAAACGAGAAAGCCATTCAACAAAGGAGATTATTTTACTTTTAAAACTCTTGCAGCTAAAACCGATTTAAAACTTGCTAAAAACGATTTGAAAAAAATAAAAGTAGTACCTAATCCTTATGTTAGTGCTGCAAGTTGGGAAACAAGAAATTTAAATCAAGAAGGAAGAGGTAACAGACGAATAGACTTCATTCACTTACCAGCAAAATGTACAATTAGAATTTATTCAATAACCGGTGCTTTGATTAAAACATTAAAAAAGGATACAGGAAGTACAGACGGTTCGTTAAGTTGGAACTTGGTATCGGATGACGGTATGGATATTGCCTACGGATTATACGTTTATCATGTTACCGCACCGACAATAGGCGAATATATTGGTAAATTTGCGGTTATTAAATAGTCCGGAGAAATTAAAATGAAATTTTCTTTCAAAATAATTACCATTACATTTTTTTTGTTTTCGCAAATATATGTTTTTGCACAACAGATTGTTACTAATGTTTCCAAAAAAGGGACAACAGCAGCATCCTTTTTATCAATAGGACAAGGAGCCAGAGCAACTTCTATGGGCAGCGCTTTTGTAGCAATGGCAGATGATAGAAGTGCAATTTACTGGAACCCGGCAGGAATATCGGATTTGCAAAGTGCCGGTGTGTTGGTTGAGCATACTAATTGGATTGCAAATGTAAATTATAATTTTTTAGCCGCAACTTATTCATTAGGTAATTTTGGTACTATTGGTCTTAGTTTCACTTCCTCTAGTATTCAAGATATGGACGTTACAACTATAGAAGAACCCGATGGAACCGGGGAAACTTATTCGGTTAGTGATATTGCCTTCAGTGTTTCCTATTCAATTAAATTAACTGATAAGTTTTCTATCGGTTTTAATCCCAAATTTATTCATCAAAAAATATGGCGTATGTCTGCCAGTGCTTTGGCAATTGATCTCGGGGTTAAATATGTTACTCCCTTCGATGGTATTGTTTTAGGCATGAGCATATCTAATTTCGGAACATCAATGAGAATGGAAGGGAAATCAGCTTTGGTTTTATATGATCCCGATCCTCAAACTACAGGTAACAATGGTAAAATTCCCGCCTTTTTACAAACGGATAATTGGGAATTACCTTTGAATTTTAGAGTTGGAATTGCATACAAAATTTTAAATACCAAATTGCATGGTCTTACCATAGCAGTTGATGCACTTCATCCCAGTGATGATTACGAAAGTGTAAATATTGGTGCGGAATATAATTTTAATGACCTTATTTTTTTTAGAGCTGGTTATAAATCTCTGTTTTTAAATTCTTCCGAAGAGTCTTTTACACTTGGTATAGGATTTAAACAATTACTATTGGGAAATTTAGCACTGAAAGTTGATTATGCTTATGAAGATTTCGGCAGGCTTTCAAATATTCAAAAATTTTCTTTAAGTATTTTATTTTAACAATATATAGTTATAATTGAAACAATTAAATATTAAAATATTATTAATTATATTTTTTGCTTTTATTATTTTATCTGCTTATTCATTTGGAAAAAATTATAAAGGAGCGGAAATAATCTCAACTCAAACCTATAAATACGGCAGATTCGATGTTAAATTTAAACCCGCGAACAGAGAAGCCGTGGTTTCTTCTTTTTTTACATTTTACCACTGGTTAAGCGGTGGTATATCAAATTGGAATGAAATTGATATTGAAATTGTAGGTAGATACAAAAATAATATACAGTTTAATGCAATAACACCCGGACGGTCATTTCACATCAGAAGTCAATATATAGATTTTGATGCGTATGTAGATTTTCATGAATATGGGTTTGAATGGACTCCGGATTATGTTGCATGGTTCATAGATGGAAACGAGGTATTTAGGCAAACCGGCGAACATATTAAAACTTTGGTACATCCCCAAAATATTGAGATGAATTTGTGGATTCCCGAATATACAAATTGGGTGGGATATTTTAATGATTTATATTTACCGTTGACAGCAAAATATGATTGGGTAAAATATTCTTCTTATACACCCGGCAACGGAAGTTATGGTACGGATAATAACTTTACACCACAATGGAAAGATGAATTTGAAACTTTTGATTCTACAAAATGGGAAATATCAACAGGAACTTTTCAAGGAAACTTGGTGGACTTTGTATCGGAAAATGTTATAATACAAAACGGGTTGTTAAATCTTTTTATTACTGATGCCAATAACACCGGAGATGTGGATAACAATCCTCCAAGTATAATTTGGGCAAGAGCAAATTATGATAAATCAATTACAATTCAATTTTCGGAAGAGATAGAAAAATCTTCTGCCGAGAATATTGCCAATTATATAATTTCA
>JALSTL010000037.1 GCA_026983755.1 Melioribacteraceae bacterium
AATGGCGTACAGTAAAATTGAAACGTTGGAAGAAGAAAGAAGATTGATGTACGTTGCAGCCACACGTGCAAAACAAAATTTGTACATTACTTATCCGATGAATATTTTTGACCGGTATAACGGAACGACTCTTTCAAAACCGTCAAGATTTATTTCCGATATATCCGAAGAGCTTGCAGAAGAATGGTTACTTGAAGAAGATGAATAAATCAAAAATTATGCTGATTGTAAATTTGGGAATAGCGTTTTACAAAAAATATAAAATGTAAAACAATGAGAGAATAACTTAAAACGAAATTAAGAAAATTAACTGAGTCGAGATATAAAATGAGATTAAATCATACTTCGTCTTCGCTCAGTATAACCAATTTAATATAACAATATAATTTTCAGAGGTTTCTGTAATAATAATCATTTATGGTAATTGCAATAATAATATTTCTACTGTTTTCATTTTTGCTGTTTTATGCTAACACCAAAAAAAGCAAACAAATCACATCTGCTTCCAACACAAAACTAAGCGTAATAGTTGCAGCAAAAGATGAAGAGAAAAATATTCCGAAATTAATTTTATCGTTATCAAACCAAACATATCCCAATGAAAATTATGAAGTGATTATTGTAGATGATAATTCCAAAGATAAAACTTTTGAAATTGCAAAAAATAAAATTTACGAATTGCCTAACTTTGAAATACTTCAAGTTCAAAACAAAAAATATAAAGGCAAAAGAGGTGCGTTACAATACGGAATTGAGAAATCAAAATATCCTAATATTCTTATAACTGATGCGGATTGCGAAGCGGAACCGAATTGGATACAAAAATTTGCAAATAAATTTAATGCCGGCTATGATTTTATTTTCGGTATTGCTCCGTACAAACAAACCGGAACACTAACAAACAAAATTGCCTGCTTTGAAAATTTACGAACTCATATTTTAACATTTGCATTTGCAAATATCGGACTTCCCTACTCCGCCGCTGCACGCAGTTTCGGATTTAAGAAAAAATCTTTTGAACAAATTGAAGGTTATAAAAATACAACGGAAACATTAAGCGGAGATGACGATTTACTTTTACGAGAAGCGGTAAAAAATAATTTTCGAATTGCAACAATAACCGAACCGGATGCATTTGTTTTTTCGGAAACAAAAAAAACATTTAAAGAGTATTTACAACAAAAAGCACGGCATACTTCAACGTCAAATTATTATTCTTTTTCCAAAAAATTATTGTTAGGTTTTTGGCATTTGTTAAATTTATTTTTTTTGTTTTCGCCGTTTTTAATTTTTTTTGATGTTCGTTTTAGTGTTTTATTTTTAATAAAATTATTAACCGATTTTATAACTGCAAAATTATTAATGAAAAAATTCGGTTATACATTTAACTTCTTCGAAATAATATTTTTGCAAATAATTTATGAAATAATGTTAATTGTAAATTATTTTAACGGTCTGGTTTCAAAGAGCAAATGGTAATTTATAATGTACCAATATATGCTTGTAGTAAATTTTTTATATATCGGCATAAACCAAATATTGCATTCAAATAAATAATAAGATAAGTATTTAATTTTAAATTTTCATAATTGAAATTCCTACTTTGATTTAAATAAACTATAAGTTATTTTTTGAATATAACTTTAAGTATTAATATGAATTACTCTGAACTTACACAAATAGCAAAGGAAGTAAAATCGAAAGCATATTGTCCATACTCTAACTTCCATGTTGGAGCGGCATTACAAACTACCGCAGGAGAAGTTTATACCGGTGTTAATGTAGAAAATTCTTCTTACGGTTTAACAATTTGTGCGGAAAGGACAGCTGTATTTAAAGCTGTTTCCGAAGGTGAAAAACATTTCAAAGCAATTTCCATTGCCAGTGATTCACCGGATTTTATTACACCTTGCGGAGCTTGCCGACAAGTTCTAATGGAAATTTGCGGTAAAGATCTTGAAGTTATTTTATCTAACGGAAATAATGAAATAAGAATCTTAAAATTAGAAGAACTTTTACCACTATCATTTAATAAGGATTTTTTGGATATATGATGCAATTCGCCCCACACTCAACACCGGTAGATACCGGATGGATTGAAGTAATTGCCGGATGTATGTTTAGCGGAAAAACCGAAGAACTAATCAGAAGACTAAGAAGAGCTCAAATTGCAAAGTTAAATGTAAAAGTTTTTAAACCTAAAATAGACAATCGTTATTCCAAAGAAAAAATTGTTTCTCATAGCGAACAATCTCTTTCTTCTATTATAGTTGAAACTCCACAAGAAATTTTGAAACTGGCAAAAGATGCACAAGTAGTTGGCATCGACGAAGCGCAGTTTTTCTCTCAAGAACTTGTAGATGTTTGCAACCAATTGGCAAATGAAGGAAAACGAGTTGTTGTTGCCGGTTTGGATCAAGATTATCGCGGTATTCCTTTTGAACCGATACCTCAGTTACTTGCACAAGCCGAATATATAACAAAAACATTAGCAATATGTGTTAAATGCGGTAATCCCGCCGATAAAACTCAACGAACAATTGCAACCAAAGAAAGAGTGCTTGTAGGTGCTTTAGATAGTTATGAAGCACGTTGTAGAAAATGTCATTACATACCAAACGAAAACTAAATAAGGATTTTTATGGATATCATTTCCATCGTTAGAGGAATGTTCGGTATTCTTTTAATTGTAGCTATTGCTTATCTTTTTTCCAACAATAAAAAAAACATAGATTGGAAATTAGTTGTTGTCGGTTTGTTGTTCCAATTCTTTATTGCAATTTTTATTATAAAAGGTGAAGTTTTAGGTTCTTACTTTGCTCCGTTAGGTTGGATTAAAGAAGGCTTTAAATTTGTCAGCGGTGTTTTTGTTCTTATACTTAATTTTACCGGCGAAGGTTCAAAATTTATTTTCGGTAATCTTGGTATTTCACCGGGTAAGAACGGCAGCATGGGAATGTTCTTCGCTTTTCAAGTTTTACCAATCATTATATTTTTTGCAAGTTTGATGTCGGTTTTATATCATCTTGGAATTATGCAAAGAATAGTTCAAGCTATGGCTTGGATAATGTCTAAAACTATGGGAACAAGCGGTGCAGAATCATTGTCGGTATCCGCAAATATTTTTGTAGGACAAACTGAAGCACCTTTAATGATTAAACCGTTTTTAAAAGAATTAACAAAAAGCGAATTACTAACCGTAATGACGGGCGGAATGGCAACAATTGCCGGTAGTGTTATGGCGGCATATATTCAAATTCTAAGCTATTCATTTGCTGATGCCATGCACATTGCTTTGAAAGATGCACAATTATTATTTGCCACTCACCTTCTGGGTGCCAGTGTTATGGCTGCTCCTGCTGCTTTGGTAATTTCGAAAATTTTATTTCCCGAAACAAAAGAACCTAAAACCAAAGGTACAGTAAAAGTTGAAATTGAAAAAAACGCATCAAACCCTATCGAAGCCGCTGCCATCGGTGCAAGTGAAGGTGTTCAACTTGCAATTAATGTTGCCGCAATGCTTATTGCTTTTATTGCTTTAATTGCTTTGGTAAATTATATGTTACAAGGAATTGGTAATTTAGCCGGCATAAACAGTTACCTTATTGCTCATTTCGGAAAGCCTTTAAGTCTTCAATTTATTTTAGGATATATTTTACAATACTTGGCATTTGCAATTGGTGTTCCTTGGCATAGTGCAATGGATTTCGGAAGCTTAATCGGTACAAAAGTTATTCTTAATGAATTTGTTGCCTATTCCGATATGAGCAACTTAATTAAAATTAAAGAATTGGTTGATGATAAAACAATTTTAATGGCAACTTATGCTTTGTGCGGTTTTGCCAATTTCAGTTCTATTGCAATTCAAATTGGCGGAATTAGCCCCATTGCTCCAAATCAAAGGAAGAACTTGGCAGAACTAGGTTTGAGAGCCGTACTTGCCGGAAGTTTGGCTACTTTAATGACAGCTACTTTAGCAGGTATTTTGTTTTCGTAATACTTTACAATTTTTCGATTTATAAAACGTAACAAAAATTATTTTCATGATGAAACATAAATACAGTTGCTATTATTAAAATTGTATTTTAATTAACTGTTTCTTAACTATACTTTTTGCTATGATAGATTTAGATTTCAAATACAAAAACTTATTAAAATATCTTGAAGAAGAAATTCCATTTAAACCGGAACTAACTTTAATATTAGGCAGCGGACTTGGAGATTTTGCAGACAATATTAAAATAACCAAATCAATAGCAACTACCGATATTCCGGATTACCCTGCTTCTACGGTTGCCGGACATAAAGGTTTTTTGCACTTTGCCGAATTGCACAACAAGAAAATTTTAATATTTCAAGGTAGAATTCATATTTACGAAGGCTATACAATTGACAAATGTATTTTGCCGGCTT
>JALSTL010000038.1 GCA_026983755.1 Melioribacteraceae bacterium
CTGTATATCTATGTCCGAATTCAAAAAAAGGATATTTGAGAATATTGATTAATAGTACAAGAGGAAGAAGTTCCAAACCGTAATTTGCTCCGGCTCTGGTAGATTGAATTAAATGCGAACCGCCGATGGCAGCTCCGGCAAATAATATTCCCGGACCAATTGTTTTTATTAGATTTTTATAATTCATTATTTCAACACTTTTATTATTAAGAAAAAGTTACAACATATTTACTAATCTAAAGTGATTTTCAAATTATTAAAATAATCATTTTTATCAAATATTGGAAATTAACTTAAACCCAAATTATGCATTGGAATTTAAAAATTATTTATAAACTCTATAGTATGCAAATAAGTTAAAGAAACTTTTTTATTTAGCCCTACCTAATGTTTTGCTTTGGAAAAATTGCCTTTATCACAATAGTTTAGAGCTATTCTATTTTTCTATTGCAAAATTTGGGTTAAAGTGGAATTAATATTAAGTGGAAGTGAAATTTTTAATAGGAAAACGGAAAAATATGAAACAAATAAAAAAAATCCGCTACTAAGTAAATAATAGCGGATTTGAAAGAGTCATTTGATACTATTTAAGCAGTATCATTTTCTTTGTACTTTTAAAATTACCGGAAGTTAAAGTATAAAAATAAATTCCGGAAGGTAAACCGGAAGCATCAAAACTAATATTATGATTTCCGGCTGTTTCATATTTTGTAACCAATGTTTTAACTTCTGTACCGATAGAATTGTAAATAGCTAGTTTGGTAAAACCGGGTTTAGCCAAAGAATAAGAAATTTTAGTAGTCGGATTAAACGGGTTAGGATAGTTTTGAGCTAAATTATATTTAAATTCCATATTATTGCCGTTAACTTCCGTAACGCCATCGGGAACACCAAACATAATTTTTGAAAAATGTTTTAGATAAATATAAAGATAATCCGTTGTCGGAACAATTTCTATACCGGTAGTATCGGGATCTAAACCTTGCGATATAAACCAAGCAAGTAAATCCTCGAATTTCATGTTTAATTTTTTTAGTAAGGTTTTGACATTTTCCGCTTTAATTTTTAGGAATGCCTTTTTGTTGTTTTTAAAGTAATAATAAGAAAAAGGATCGTGAATTCCGGTTTTGCTTCCTACAACTTTTATTGTAAGCATAAAAGCTTTTTTCAGATTAGGAAATTCCGGAGCACATTCTACATCGGTAAGATCTATTTTAAGCGTAACATCTTCATCCAAACTACCTTCCGGCAAACCTAAAATTGCTCCTTCAAAAACATTTACATAATCTTGAAGTTTTTTATAGGGATCCGGTAATTTCACGGAAGGAAATTCAAATTCTTTTCCTTCAAAAGCTGCACCGCTAGAAATTTCTATTTTTGTATCTTGCTCATTACAACTTGTAGGAATATAAATTCTATAGCCTATAACATGTTGAGCAGCTGTAGTTGATAAAAAAAGCACGAAAATAAAAAATGTAACTAATTTTTTTTTCATAGTTTTACTCCTCAAAAAAATAATATACATTAAATAATATTTAATAAGATATTAAAAGTCAAGCAGTTAATTTTAAAATATAAAATAAATAAAAAATTTTACTATATTTTATTTTAATGAAAACATTTCAAAAAAAAAGAGAAAAATAATGGCACAAAAATATTCTTTTGATATTGTATCGGAAGTTGATTTTCAAGAAATAGATAATGCACTGAATCAAGCAAAAAAAGAGATAAATCAACGTTACGATTTAAAAGATGCAAAAACCGTATTGGAATTAAATAAAAAAGAAAAAAATATTACTATAAACTCCAAAGACAACTATTCGCTTAAAGCATCAATGGATATATTAAAATCCAAATTTATAAAAAGAAAAATTTCTCTAAAAGTATTAAAAGAAAAGGAAATTGAACCGGCTTCTGGCGGCAGAGTAAAGCAAATTATTTCATTACAAAGCGGAATATCTAAGGAAAATGCCAAAAAAATTACAAAAATGATTAAAGAAATGAAATTAAAAGTAAATGCCCAAATAATGGATGAACAAATTCGCGTTCAAGGTTCGAAAAAAGATGATTTACAAGCCGTAATGAACAAAATTAAACAATCCGATTTGGATTTTCCCGTTCAATTTGTTAATTATAAGTAAATAAATAGCAGAATATTTTTTTATTTTCCATTTTGATTCATAAAATATGTCTCAATTATTTACTTTCATGATTCACATCACAGCATTGCCATTTTATTGCAGTTAATTAGTATTAACAATTTAAGAAAATTAACAAAACGGAATAAAAAATGGTAAACGCAATAGCTTTAACATTAGAAAAAGAAAAATTTGGAAACGGCAGAAAAAAAAATAATCAAAAATCTTTTTTGAAAGATGTAAAAAAAATAGCTAGTGAAAGTTTCTTTTTCTTTTCTTTCTTTTTAATTCTTGTCTCTGCATTACAATTGCTTCCGGTAGCTTCCGGTTTAATTAAAGATATGAATATAGGAATAAATGAGGTTGTAGTAAGTTTTGTAGGTTTTGTTAATGTTTTCTTTTTTCAATTGTACAATAAAAAATTAAAAGCTAAAAAGTAAAGTTTTTAGAAAAATTTTTTTGAATAAAATATTCCACATTAGTTCCTTCCGGAATTTATCAAATAAAATTGACCACCAACACAAAAATAAATATAATTAAAAAAGGGCTTTGAACGGAAAATGTTCAAAACCCTTTCAGAGCTGATGGACGGACTCGAACCGCCGACCGGCTGATTACAAATCAGCTGCTCTACCAACTGAGCTACATCAGCATTTTTAAGAAACGTAAATTTAATGTTTTTTATATTTCTTTGCAATATGTTAAATTGCTTTTTGTAATTAAAAAAACTTTCTTTTTTATGATTTCAAAAACAAAAATTAAATATTATGCTTTGTTGAAAAAAAAGAAATTTAGAAAATCGGAAAAAAAATTTCTGGTTGAAGGAAAAAGATTAATAGATGAAGGCTTAAAAAGTAGTTTTAAGTGCGATAGAATTTTTATTACCGAGGCTTTTAATAAAACGGAAAAGAATTTTGTTTCTAAAATTTCAAAGCAAAAAATTCCTATATCCATAATTCCTTTATACAATTTGTTAAAATTATGCTCAACTAAAAGTCCGCAAGAAATTGTTGCGGTATTCAACATAAAACCAAACAATAATAAGTTGGTAAAAAGCAAACATATAATTGCTTTGGAAAATATTTCCGATCCCGGTAATGTCGGAACAATTTTACGCACTTGCGATTGGTTTGGGATAAAGAATGTTCTTTTAAGTAAAACATGTGCGGAAATTTATAATCCTAAAGTTTTAAGAGCAAGTATGGGTGCAGTTTTCAATATTAATATAATAAATGATATTAACTTGATAGAAGAATTAAAATTACTAAAAAACAAAGGTTATCAAATATTTTTTACCGATACCACCGGAGAAAATTATAAAAAGTTTTTTTGGAACAATAAATCTGTAATAACTTTCAGTAACGAAGCCAACGGTCCAACGGAAGAATTAAAAACTTTATGCAATAACGGTTTAACAATTCCTAAAAAAGGGAAAATTGAGTCGTTGAATGTTGCCGCAGCTGCTTCAATAATTATTGCTGAATTAGAATTAAAACATTTTTCTTAATTAAGGAAATCCGTATAACCACTTCTTATAGGTTCAAATTTTAATAGTTTTAATTTAAAATTTAATTGTCCTCTATGATATGCGGAATGAATTAGAACATTTTGTATTATATCCGTCTGCAAATTATTACACTCTTTGCCTTCGTTGTTACGGTAAGTACACATTTTAGAAGAAAATTTTTTTGTATTTTCTCTTTTAATAAATTTTTGCCAATTTAAAAAATTATTTTTTGATAAAACTTCAATTTCCTGAATGGAAAATATTTCCCACGTATCAATTAAATAATTAGTACTATTTTTTAATCTTTCCAACCAGAGCTCTTCAACCGAAATAATATGGCTAAGTATTTTCAATAACAATTCGTTTTCAATATTATTTTTTTTTATGAATTCAATAAATTTAACATTTGCCCAATTATTAAATGTAAATTGTTTTTGAAAATAGTTTTTCATTAAGAATACTACAAATTAGTTAATAAAATCCCAAGCAATACCGATTTTTATACTGCGTTGCCTCATTGGATAAAAAGGCACAATGTAATAATTGTTATCCAATATGTTTTCAACAGTAAAATAAAAAGTAGCACGTTTTCTAATTCTTGCCGAAAGAAAAAAATCTAATCGGTTTATATTATTTTTTACCACGGGAATGGTAAAATGTTGAGCTGTATTTCCTACAAGAAAACCATTTGAACCTCTGAACTGTTGAAAATCGTATATCCGGTAACCTTGGTTTGCCGAAACATAATTAAAAGTTTTTCCGTAATAGAAGGTAAAACCTGTTTTCAAATCCAAATTGTTGTTATATAGATTATCATTGAAATATATTCCCGTTGTAAAAGTTAAATTTGGAGAAGAAGGAATATCAAATGTTGTCGGAATAAAATAATAATTTAAGTTTAAAGTATAAAGAAATTTACCGATTTTATTTTCAGACAGAATATTAATACCTTGACTAATAATGTTTGTTAAAAAAGGATAAATTATTTTACTGAATTTTGTTTTTATATTTTTTGAATTAAAAACCGGTACCGGTACGTTTTTTCTTTTAACCAAATAATAAGCCAAACTTGTGTTGAAATATTTATTGGAAAATTTTGTTGAAGCAAATAATGTTATAATATTCTGCTTGCTTTCGGGTTTAAATGTTAGCAATAAACGTTCATTCAATGAATAAGGTTTTACGAAATTTGAAATGCCCAAAAAGAACTTAAAATTATTTTTTAAGTTTATAGAAAAATCAAAACCGAAACCATTGAAATACTTTTTATTATAATTTAAAATTTTTCCGTAAACCGATGGAATTATTAAACTATCTTTAATATTATAATTTGCTAATAAAGAAATACTGTAATCGTAATTATTATCATTAAAATTCAAATAATCAATATTATAATGATTGTATTCGTAACAAGCTTTAAATGAAGTATAAAAATTATTTAATTGAACAGTATGTTCCAATTTGGCAAAAACCTCGGAATAAAAATTATTGTTAATAATTCTTGAACTGTCTTGAAACGGTTTATCTATATTTTGTTTAAATATGTCAAGTGAATTTTCGTAACCTATATTTAAATTTGTGGAATTATTATTAAAACTATTCCCGTAAAAATTTAAGTCAACCTTATGAAATGATGTGTTGCTGTATCTTTTATAGAAGTTAACAACCGCTAAGGTTCTGTTATACAATGTTTCACTTAAGTTGTTTAACGATTCCGGATTAATACCGCCATACAAACCGGTTTCGGATTTAATATAGTTGTAATTTAATTTAGCAGCAAAATTATCTGAAAAGTTGTAAATGGTTTTGAAGCTTGTTTTCCATGCTCCAAAAGAAGAGTTTGCAAAACCGCTATCGACGGCAATATTGGTAACTCTGAATGACAAACCTACACGAGGAAGAACTTTGGTACTAAACATTGCATCAATATAACCTTCGCGCGGCGCTTGATAGTAACGTATTCGTGATATAGGTTTGGTTTTAAATGAATCGCTTTCGGTTATTTGCAAAGTAACCGGATTATTAAATTGATTGAATAAAAAACCTTTCGACAAAGGTAAAAGTGAAATATTTTTTATGCTTTCCGTTTGTATTAAGTTAAGGTTAAAACTATTTTCCCATTTATTATTGTATGAAGAACCGTCTGAAATTAACGATGTATTGCCATAACCTAAACCGTAAAAGAAATATTCGTTCGGCTGACCCGTGTAGCCTAAGTTAAATAAGTACGAAAAAGGGAAGTGCAAAAATAGATCACCGGTATATCTGTAATCGGTTTTATCAATTTCCTTTTTATTAAAATTAAAATAACTTGAAAAGTTGTTCTGAATAATATTTAATTTAATAAAACGATATTTTTTTTTGATTTTTAAAATAGTTGAATCCGATTCAACGGTGTCGGTTTTACTGAAACCAATATAATTATTTATTGAGGGTAAAGATTGAGAATCAAGCATGGAAGCGGCAGCACGGGACTCCGCCGGTATATAATATAGAAGCAATAAAGCCAAATATAAATTAAGCAAATGTATTTCCCGTTAATTGATTTAGAATTAAAAATAATAAAAATACCAAAATAGAAAATATGTAACAACGTGAAAAGTATTGATAATATTGACGTAAAAATACTTTAAAATTTAATTATATAGCTGAAGTTAAGTAAAATAAAGCTTATTGTTGATTTTTTTTGAAAAAAAACAAAAAAAATATTTTTTTTTAATATAAAAATAATTATTTTTTGAATGCATTCATTTACTAACAATATAAAGGAAAAAAAATGGCAAAAGCAAAAAAGAAAACCGCTGCTAAAAAGTCAGTAAAAAGAGTAGCTAAAAAAGCTGCTCCTAAAAAAGCAGTTAAAAAAGCTGTAAAGAAAACCGCTTCGAGCAAGAAAACAAAAAAAGCAGTTAAAAAAGTTTCGGCTAAACAACCTATGACCAAAGCCGCAATTGTAGATCATTTATCAGGTAAGTTAGGTGTTACAAAAAAAACAGCTAATGAATTTTTAAATGAACTTAATCAATTGGTTTACAAAAATGCAAAAAAAACTCTTACACTTCCCGGTCTAGGTAAATTTTATACTCAAAGATATAAAAAGAGAAACGGTAGAAATCCTTCAACCGGCAAAAAGATGGTTATTCCTGCAAAAACTAAAGTTAGATTTAAAGTTAGCAAAACATTGCAAGATGCAGTATATCCGTCTTAAAATTAAAGCGGTAATTTTTATGCTTAAAAGTCCGGTTATAATACCGGACTTTTTTTTAAAGATTTTATAAATTAAATATCATCAATTATTGTTTATTTTTTCCGGTTTTATTTTTACGTACTTTTTTATCGATTCCAGTAATTCTTCGTAAAGTTCTTTTTTTATATTGGTAAGAATTATTGTGAGCAATTTATTAAAGTTTTTCATGTGCGGACTAATACCTATTTTCTTACCGTTCCATTCTATATAGAGCGGTGCATAATTTCTACCGGAAAAAATTCCTCCTTCTATTTTTTCGATATCATAAATTTTGATTATTTCGGTTCTGTTATTTATTATAAAATCGGAACAATGAAGTTCTCTGTTATTCGCTTTAATCTTAAAAGGAAACAATTTGTAAATTTTAAAATAATATTTGTTAACAATATATAACAAAATAATATTTATCATTAAAGGAATAACGAATTTCCAATCTTGCAAAATAGCAATTGCCGAAAGAATCAAGTATGAAAGTAAAATAAAACTTATAATAAAATTTCCGTACCGGTAAATAAATTTCGGGAAAAAGGAATACTTAAATGTTTTCATAATAAAAAAAATATTGTTAATTAAATATTTATTTTGGTTCCACTCATTTTTATTATTTCGTTTAATTCTTTAAGAGTAATTGGCATAACGGAAAGGCGGTTTCCTCTTTGAACAAGTTTCATATTTTGTAGTTTCGGATTTTCTTTTATTTCAGCCAGAGAAACCGGGTTATTAAATTTTTTTATCAATTTAATATCCACCATAAACCAGCGAGGATTTTTAGGGTCGCTTTTAGGGTCGAAATGGTCTTCGTTTTCGTCGAAAGCGGTAAAATCCGGATATGCTTCTTTCACTACTTTACATAAACCAACGGCAGAGGGTATTTCGGTATTGCTATGATAATAAATTACCAAATCGTCTTTCTTCATTTCATCTCGCATAAAATTTCTTGCTTGATAGTTTCTTACACCGTCCCAATGCGTTGTTTTGTTTTTAGATTTTGCCAAATCGTCTATGGAAAAACATGATGGTTCGGATTTTACAAGCCAATATTTTTTTGCCATTGAATTCTCCTTATATTTAAATTTTAGTAATTAACATTTTAAGTATTTCGAAAACCATTTTTTTCTGAGTTCATCAACTTCTTTTTTATGACTTCTTAAAAAATGATCTCCGTTTTCAAAAAGTACTAATCTATGAGGGATATTATATTTAAGTAACTTCAAAGAAAGTTGTAACGATTGTTCCGGAGGAACTCTTTTATCGTTTGTTCCGTGCAATATAAGCAATGGAGTTGTTTTATGAAAATTATCCATAAAATTTATAACGGATCTTTCGTAACAAAGTTTTTCAGTTAAATTACCGCCGTAATGTTTCAATAAATTTTTAAGAAATTTATTTTCACTTGAAAAATTTATAGTGGAAATTCCCCCGGATGAAATAGCCGCTTTGAATTTATCGGTTCTCAGTAATGTTAAGTAAACCATCATTCCACCTCTGCTCCAACCTTCAATTCCCCAAACGTTTTTATCGGCAAACTCAAGTTCGTCAGCCAGGTCAATAAGATTAAGTATATCGTTAATATCTTTGCCGCCGAATTCATCTTTGCCTTTGCTGCCGGCATTACCTCTATATTGAGTTGCAAAAACAACGTATCCCCAACCTGCAAGTTGTCCGAGAATACCTTGAGCATAAAAATCATCTAATGCACCGGCATTGCCAAATCCGCCTCTGCAAAAAATTATGCATGGATATTTATTGTTTGTATCTTTGGGATAAGCTAAATATCCGTTTACTTTTAAGCCGTCAGATAAATAAGACATACGTTGTACAATAACAGAATCTACCGATTCATTGCTCCACGCACTTTTCAGCATCTTTTGTTGTATTTCGGGTAATAAAATTTTTTTTCGTTCTATGAACATTACAAATAGACCAAATTTTTATAAACTAATTCATTAAATTTAACAATGATAATAATATTAACAAATTTGGAAGAAGATTTATATGGCAAAATCGGAAAATAAAAACAATAAGTTACTTAAAATTTTAATCGGATTTTTAATTTTAGTATTAATAGTTTTTTTCTCTATAAATTTTTTTAAAAATTCAACCTCCGAAAAAATAAAACCGACATTAAAAAAGCCGAATGAAAATTCGTTTAAGTTTAGAAAAGACGGTGAACTAACTTTTCAAACCAATAAAGGGGAATTTATTTCTTCAATCGATTTGGAATTTGCAGAAACCGCACCCGCTCGTCAACAAGGTTTAATGTTCAGAACAGAGATGAAAGAAAATCAAGGTATGCTTTTTATTTTTCCCAAAGAAGATATGCAATCGTTTTGGATGCATAATACGGTACTTCCGCTGGATATGATTTTTATAAATTCAAATTTAACAATTGTAACCATTCGTAAAAATACAAAACCGTATGATGATTCTTCTTATCCTTCTACCAAACCGGCTCAATATGTAGTGGAAGTTAATGCCGGCTATTCCGATAAATATAATATTAAGGTTGGTGATAAAGTGGTTTTTAGAAGAACTAATTAATTACAATACACAATGATTTTAACAAAAGAAAAAATAGAATCTATAAATTTTGATGAATTGATTGAAAACAAGATTGCCGAAAATCGTATAGATACAATATTAATTGTTGTTCCTACAAACAGAAAATTACGTCAATTAAAAAAAAAAATTATTAAGAGTTTTAAAAATAAACCCGTTACAAAAATAAATATAGAAACTCTTACAACTTTATCAACAAAACTGTTAAACTACGGCAAACCCTTTATATTGCTAAGCGAAGCTGCTGCAACCGTTTTAATAAAACAAGCAACAAAAGAATTAAAACTAAAATATTTTGCAACATACGCTACAGGTATTCCCTTCGGTACACTCGATAGAATTAAAAATGTAATTTCCGAATATAAAAAACACGGTATTTCACCTGAAACTCTTTTGAAAGAATCCGAAAAACTTAAGGGCGGAGAAAAAAACAAAGCAATTGATATTGCTTCAATTTATAAATTATATAATAATAAATGTTCTTCCCTTTCCGCATTTGAAATTGGTGATATATATTCCGGCATAATAGAACTTGAAGGAAAGAAATTTAAAAAATCGTTCATAAATTATTTTCCGAAAGTGGATGTAATTTTAATTGACGGATTTGATGAATTTACAAACAGCGAAATAAACATTTTACACAAAATATCGGAACTTGAAAATATAAAAACGTTTATTAACTTCGATTATTTTATTTACAATCAAAATTTGTTTTCTCATCTTGACGATAGTTATTCCGTTTTGGAGAAATTCGGGTTTAAAAAAATTATCGATAAAACACCAATGAATAAAGATGAGTTCCGCAATATAATTCGTTCCAATTTATTTAGAAGTAAAAAAAAATTTCAAAGAACGGAAAAGTTTAAAAATTTTGTATTTAAAATCGAACCGCAGAACAGAATTGAAGAAATTGAATTTATTGCAAAAAAAATTAAAGAACTTATATTAAAAGAAAATGCCAAACCGGAAGATATTTGTGTGGTTTTTAACATAATCGGAAATTATTCTAAAAACGTAAGAGATATATTCGATAAATATAATGTTCCGCTTAATCTTACAGACAGAATCCAACTTAAATCCTCGCCTCCGGTAATTGCCGCTATTAGTTTACTTGAGCTTATTGAATCTGATTTTTATTATACCGATATTGCCAGAGTTTTAACAAACGGTAATATAGAATTAAATAATATAAATTTAAACAATATTTTAAGTGTTGCCTCGGAACTTAAAATTATAAGCGGAGAAACAAACTGGAATAATTTTATAAAAGATGCTTTGGTTTTATTGAATTTTAATAACGAATTACTTGAATCCGAAAAAGATGAAAAAAGGAAGAAATTATTAAAAGCAGAAAAAGACATTAATCAATTAAGCAATTTGCTTAATCCTTTGCGAAGAAAAAATACAATTGATGATTTTATTAAATTATTCAAAAAATTATTGTTACAGCTTAAATTACCTTGTAAACTAATTGAAAATTCTTACGGTAAAGAAGAAGAATACATTAAATCCGTTGCCGTGCTAATGCAAACTTTAACGGAAGTTTTACTTTTGATAAAAAAAGAAGAAGGAGATAATAAAAAATATTCTATAGGATATTTTATTGAGCAACTCAGAACAATTTCCAATTGGGCAAGATTTAATATTAAAGAAAAATCCGATTTCGGAGTTTTAGTAACTTCCGTAAATGAAATACGAGGATTAAATTTCGATTATTTGTTTTTAGGCGGAATGTGCGATGGTGATTTTCCTACAAAATATTCACCGGAAATATTTTTTTCCGGGTCGTTTCAAAAAAAAGAACATATACATCAAACCGAAGAAAGATATCATTTTTATCAGGCACTAACCTCGTGGAATAAACAACTTTATCTTCTTGCACCGAAATTTGCCGGAGATTCTGAACTTGTTACTTCCACATTTATTAAAGATTTGGAAAATTTAATTCAAACTTCATCCCCTAAATCTTTTGAAGAAAATAAAATTTATTCCGTAGAAGAACTTCTTATACAGTTCGGTAAAAATCAAAATAATTTAAATTTAAAACAACATCTTAAAAAATTAAATTATAATCCGGATAAATTATTAAAAACAAATCGTATAAAAGAATACAGAAAAAAAAATCCTTTTGAAGAAAATATTTATAACGGTTTTATTAAAAATAGTAAGTTCGATACGGTAAATTTATTAAACGATGAACTATCATCATCACAATTGGAAATTTTTGCAAAGTGTCCATTTAAATTTTTTTCCGAAAAGATATTAAAATTGCATCCTCCGGAAGAACCGAAAGAAGAAGCCGAACCCATTGAACTTGGAAATGTTTTGCATTCCGTTTTATATGAATTCTATTCCGAAGTTCGCAATAGAAAAATTATAATAAACAAAGCAGGTACAAAAGAATTTGAAGAATTAAAAATATTACTGTTTAATATTGCGGAAAAAAAAATAAATAATCTTCATCTTCATTCACCACTTGCATTTTTTGAAAAAGAAAAAATATTAGGTATAAACGGGGTTCGAGAAAATTCCGTTCTTTTCAAATTTTTACAAGAAGAACAAAAAGAACAGGAAAATTTTATTCCTACATTCTTCGAATTTTCATTCGGTACATTTAAACGTAGTAATAACAAAGAAAATATTCCTCCGTTAAAAATAGGTAACTTAAAACTAAGAGGAAAAATAGATAGAATTGATATTGACGAAAAGAACAAAAAATTTAATGTTTTGGATTATAAACTAAAAGGCAAAAAGCCAACATTAAATGAAATCGAAAGAGGTATTTCATTACAGCTTTTGGTTTATTTGCTTGCAGGAAAGCATATTTTAAAAAAAATAAAAAAAGAAAATTATGATCCCGATAAAATGATAATTTACTCTCTTAAATATAAAGAAAAAGAATTCGGACCGTTACCGGTTAAGCTTACTACAAAAAGAAAATTATCGGACGAAGATAGAGCAAAACTAAATAACGAGTATATGAAAAAAACGGAAAACGTTTTAACCGAATATTACGAAAAAATTAAAGAAGGTAAATTTCATCTTTCGGAACTGGAAGATAGAGAAATTCAAGTTTGTCGATATTGCGATTTCAGATCTTTTTGCCGTTTGCAAGAAGTTTTTGAATAATAAAAATTAAAGCGTGAATAAAAATAATACAAACTACCATTTATTTTTAATATCAAAATACATCCTAAATTTAACCCAAATTATGCATTAGAATAATTTCTTTTCTTACAATAGTTTAGAACCATTCTGTTTTTCAATTGCATAATTGCAGTTTAACGGAAAATATATGAAAGTTGCTATTCAAAAAAGTAAAACATTTAATTTTGTAAAAAGCGGAAAATCGAATCGGTAAAATTTTTTAACTTAAATTACCTTTGCAAAAAAATAAATTAAATAAAACCGTTATTGCAAATCTTGTAAAAAGTTACATAATTTGTTATTTTTGAAAAGCCACTGCCATAAGTAGTGGCAATTTTTTTTATATAGTCATAAAAAGGAGAAAACAAGTGTCAAACTTTGTTTATTTAAGTCACGAACGAATTGTTGAACTGGAAAAAGAATTAAAGGAATTGAAAACCACAGGACGAGCCGAAATGGCAAAAAGAATTGCAGAAGCAAGATCTTATGGTGATTTGAAAGAAAACGCAGAATACGATGCAGCCAAAGAAGCACAAGGTCATTTGGAATTAAAAATTGCCAAATTGGAAGAAATGCTTTCTAAAGCCAAAGTTATAGATAAATCCAGATTGCCAAAAGACGAAGTTCATATTTTGTCAACCGTAGAAGTAAAAAATCTTAATAATAACAAAACCTTTAAATATACGCTTGTTTCCGCCGAAGAAGCCGATTTGCAAAAAGGTAAAATTGCAATATCATCTCCCGTTGGCAAAGCTTTAATGGGTACAAAAAAGGGACAGATTATTGATGCGAAAGTACCGGCGGGAATTATTAAATTTGAAATATTAAATATTGAATAAAACATGCAATAATTGTTATATAAAATGAAGCATCAAAAAACAATAGAACAAAATGTTATAAATTTTATTAAACGGCAAAACTTAATTTTTGATGCTAAAAAAATAATAATAGCTTTAAGTGGCGGAGCCGATTCGGTATTTGCCCTTCGCTTTTTTTATAAATTTAAAAAAAAATACAAATTAAAAATTTTTGCCGTTCATGTTAATCACAATTTGCGCGGAAAGGAAAGTGATAATGATGAAGAATTTTGTAGAAAGCTTTGTCTCAATTTGGATATTGAATTTTTTGCGGTAAATGTAAACGTAAAACAATTTGCAAAATCGAATAAACTTTCTACGGAAGAAGCCGCCAGAATTTTAAGATATAATGAACTTGAAAAATTTGCGGAAAACATAAATGCCGATTTTATTGTTACGGCTCATAATATGAATGACAATACCGAAACCATACTGTTAAATATTTTTAACGGAACCGGATTAAACGGTGTTTCCGGAATTCCGCCAGTAAGAGGAAAGATAATTCGTCCTTTCCTTAACGTAACCAAAGAAGAAATAAAAAATTATTTGGATACAAATGCTATCGAATACCGTGAAGATTCATCAAATAAAAATATGGAATTTAAACGTAACTATTTACGAAATAAAATAATTCCTTTAGTTAAAAAAAATGTTAATCCTGCTTTGCATAAAGTATTACTTTCTTCTTCGGAAGTTTTTAGAAATCAAAAAGAAATTATCGATTACTATATTTCCACATTAACGGATGAAATTGTTTATAAAAACGGGAACGAAATAATAGTAAAGACAAAAGAACTAAAAAAATATCCGCAAGCTGTTTTAGGCGGAATTTTAAAAATTATTTTTACAGAATTTCTTAACAAAGAATATTCGTTCGAAAAATTTTTGAAACTAAAAAACCTGGTAGATAGTCAAACGGGAACAAATATCTTTTTAACAAAAAATATAAAAGCAATAAGAGAAAGAGGAAAAATAATTATTTATCATCCTTCTTCTTTAAAACAAAACATAATAAATATTTCGATAGGAGAAACGATTAAACTGAATGGAAAAACATTAACCGTAAAAAAAATAAAAAAAGCGACAAGTAAAATTACAAGAGCAAAAAATATTGAAATTATATCGGCAGATAAAATCGGGAAAGAATTAAAAATAAGAAAATGGCAATCGGGAGATAAAATTCAACCTCTCGGGATGAAAGGATTAAAAAAAATATCAGATATACTTACCGATATGAAAATACCTTCGTATAAAAAAAAAGAACAACTGGTTTTATTAAACGGAAAAGAAATAATATGGTTACTGGGTTTAAAATTAAGTGATAAATATAAAATTACACCAACAACAAAAAGTGCAATAAAATTATGGCTGAAATAAAAAAAAATAAAAATGAAATAGTAGTAGGTAACGAAAAATTTAAACAACTTTTATCAAAAGATAAAATACAAAACCGAATCAAAGAATTGGGAAAAACACTTTCCAAAGATTATAAAGGTAAATTGCCAATATTTATAGGCGTGCTTAACGGTTCGTTTCTGTTTCTTGCAGATTTAATAAGGGAAATAAATATTCATTGCGAAGTGGATTTTTTTAAACTTTCCAGTTATGGAGATGAGAAAATATCTTCCGGAAAAGTTAAATTGTTAAAAGAACTTAACGCCGATATATCCGAAAGACACGTTATTATAGTTGAAGATATTGTCGATACAGGATTATCAATAGAATTTATAAAAAAAATGTTAAAAAATTATAATCCCGCCAGCGTTAAAATAGTTAGTTTATTAGTTAAACCGGATAGCATGAAATATAAATCTAAAATTGATTATATTGGTTTTGAAATTCCCGACGAATTTGTAATAGGGTATGGATTAGATTATGCACAAAAATATAGAAACCTAAAAGCCATTTATGCATTAAGCGAATAACGGAGAAAATAATTAAATGAATAAAAAAAATATAACAGAGTTGTTTATGGCAGATAATAGTGAAAACCCGAAACCACCGAAAAGAAAAAAAGGTTTTACACCTCCGCAAAAACCGGACGGTGATTTTGATTGGTCAAAAATACTTAAAACGGTTTTTACTTGGGGTGCGGTTGTAATTGCGGCAGTTATTGTAATGCAATTTCTTAATGCCGATCGTGTAGGAGCAACGGATGTTGACTATGATGTTTACGAAAATTTGCTCGTCTCAGGTAAAATTAAAGAAATTAAACTTGTCAAATCCGATATAAACAATTACGAAATTCAAGCTGAACTAAAGCAAAAAGAAAATATTCTACAAGGAAAGCAATATGTTTCAACTGATAGGATTAATGTTACAATAGTTGAAGCTTTAATAAAAGAACAGAAAGATAAGTGGAATAAATACGGTATAAGATATACATTTGCCAATGATACAAATGAATGGACTACGGTACTTTTAAGCTTTTTACCTTGGATTCTATTTATCGGTATTTGGGTTTTGATAATGAGAAAAATGCAAGGTGGAGGAGCAGGTGGTTCCAGAGGAATTTTTAATTTTGGTAAAAGTAGAGCAAAAGTTATTCCGGAATCCGCAATGAAAGTTACATTCAAAGACGTTGCAGGTGCAGACGAGGCAAAACAAGAACTTGAAGAAATTATAGAATTCTTAAAAGAGCCTACAAAATTTCAAAAACTCGGGGGTAAAATTCCTCGCGGGGTCTTACTGTTGGGTCCTCCCGGAACTGGAAAAACACTTATGGCACGTGCCGTTGCCGGCGAAGCCGGTGTTCCTTTCTTTTCCATAAGCGGAGCGGATTTTGTTGAGATGTTTGTTGGCGTTGGAGCCAGCCGCGTTAGAGATCTTTTTGACCAAGGGAAAAAAAGTGCTCCGTGTATTATATTTATTGATGAAATAGATGCCGTTGGTCGCCACAGAGGTGCCGGACTTGGAGGAGGGCATGATGAACGTGAACAAACATTGAACGCCCTTTTGGTAGAGATGGACGGTTTTGAACAAAATAGCGGTGTTATTATTATTGCCGCCACAAATCGCCCGGATGTTTTAGACCCTGCCTTACTAAGACCGGGAAGATTTGACAGACAAGTTGTTGTAGATAGACCCGATGTAAACGGACGCGAAGGAATTCTTAAAGTACATACCCGAAAAGTACCGCTTGCTCCGGACGTTAATCTGAAAGTTTTAGCTAAAAGTACACCCGGTTTAGCCGGTGCGGAATTAGCTAACTTGGTTAACGAAGCTGCATTATTAGCCGCAAGAAAAAATAAAAAAAGTGTTTCTATGGAAGACTTTGAAGATGCAAAAGATAAAGTTATGATGGGCATGGAAAGAAAAAGCATGATTATTTCCGAAGAAGAAAAGAAAACAACCGCTTATCACGAAATCGGTCATGTTTTAGTGGCCCTTAAAATTCCCGAATCGGACCCGGTGCATAAAGTTACAATTATTCCAAGAGGAAGAGCTTTGGGTGTTACAACTTATTTACCCGTTGATGAAAAACACACATACTCCAAAGAATATCTGGAAGCAACAATTACTTATGCCTTAGGAGGAAGAGCTGCAGAAAAAATTATTTTTAACAAATATACAACCGGTGCCGGTAACGACATTGAAAAAGCAACGAATATTGCCAGAAAAATGGTGTGTGAATGGGGAATGAGTGAAAAACTTGGACCTTTAGCCTTAGGTAAAAACGAAGAAGAACTTTTCTTGGGAAGAGAAGTAACCAAACATACGGAATACAGCGAACAAACAGCTCAGATTATAGATGAGGAAATTAAATCCATTGTTCAAACATGTATGAATAGAGCCGAAAAAATATTGACCGACAACTTGGATATTTTGCACAAACTTTCCAAAGAACTTCTTGAACGGGAAATACTGGATGCCGATGAAATAAATAAAATTATTAATGGAGAAGAACTTCCGCCGTTAAAAAGAAATAACAACAAAGAACATAATAAAATCGATAACGATATTCCGGAACACGTGAAAAAATTAATGGAAAAAAAGTATTCGGAAAAACATAGCCATAATTCGGATAACAAAACATCTGAAAACAATAATGAATGATATTGATAAAGGTACTATAAATTTCAAAGGTGAGTTGCTCAGAAAAACAATTCACCTTTTTTCGCTATCCATTCCTATTATTTACGGTTTTATTTCCAAAGTAACGGCTTTAAGTATTCTTATTCCCCTAACGCTTTTTTCGGTTACAATTGATTTCGGGCGTTATTACATAAAAAAATTAAATGACATAGTCCAAAAAATTTTTGGCTATATACTTAGAGAACATGAAAATGATTTTAAAAAGAAAAACCTTAACGGTGCTTCTTATGTTTTAATTGCGGCAACCGTAACATTGTGGATATTTCCCAAATTGATTTTTATTTCCGCCTTTGCAACTCTTATTATATCTGATACTTCAGCCGCTTTAATTGGACGTAAGTTCGGTAAACATAAATTTCTTTCAAAAAGTTTAGAAGGAACTTTGGCATTTTTTATTTCAGGATGTATAGTTGTTTTATTTACACCTAAAATTGAAAATTTGCCGGAAGAATACTTCATAGGATTTTTTTCAGTTGCAATTGGTGCTATAGTAGAAAATATATCATACGGTTGGGCAGATGATAATTTAACAATTCCGCTGTCAATAGGTTTTACAATGTGGGTATTGTATCATTTCCTTTTACCTGCATTGTCTTTTTAAATTAAGGAACTTAATATTAAAATAGCTGTAAAATAAAAACATCGTAACAAAATATTAGAACAATATGAAAAATAAATTATCAATTTTTTTATTTTTTGTTTTTTCTTTCCTTCTCTTGTTAAGTAGTTGTAGCACAAAAAGGAAAGCCAAAGGAAGAGAAGACGAAATATTTGTCCTTGCCGATTCTTCGGAATACATTCAAGTTAAAGAAGAACTAAAAAAAGCATTTGGAAAAATTATTTATACACCACAGCCCGAAGCTTTGTTCAAACTTAAAAGAAAAAGTATAAATGCTTTGGAAAAACTTAAACGGAAAAAGAATATATTAATTGTTGCACCGGTTAGCTCCGGTTCATACACTTCAAAGTATCTAAAAAAAATTTTAGGCGAAAAGGTAAAGAATTTGATTTTGAAAGATAGCGTTTACGTAATAAATAAATATAATTTATGGGCAAAAAATCAGTTGGTTATGATATTAACCGCACCGGATATAAATAAACTTAAAGAACGAATTGTAAAAAACAAAGATGAACTGCTATATTATTTTAGAGACTTTTCCAATAAAAGAATAGCTCAAGGTCTTTATAATCCGAAATTTGAAAAAAAGAAAATTGAAGCGAAAATGCTAAGTAAATACGGATGGATTATTTATGTACAGGCTGATTATACGCTTGCTATGGAAAAACCGGAGGATAATTTTGTTTGGTTAAGACGAGGTGTTAATACGGATATGGAACGTTGGATTTTTGTACATTGGTTAAATAATGCTTCACCGGAATTTTTAAACAAAGATTCCATTGATAACGAACGAGACAGATTAACTGAAAAATATTACAGAACCTCCGATGATAAAGCTTATGTTGTTCATTATAATGATTATAAAACTGAAAAAGAAGTTAATTTTAATAATAGATACGCAGTTATGACGCAAGGACTGTGGAGGTTTAGTGATAATAGCGGTGGTGGACCGTTTATAAATTATACTTTTTACGATGAAGATACCAAACGTATTTATATGCTTGATGCTTCTATATTTGCACCGAAATATTTAAAGAAAAGTATAATTCAACAAGTTGATGTTTTGTTGCATAGTTTCAAAACAGAAAAAGAAATAAAACAGGAAAGAAAAAAAGAAATTCTGGAAGAATTGGAAAATTAAAAAATCAATTATATTTTTGTACAATAAATTTTTTCGGGGTGTGGCGCAGCCCGGTAGCGCGCTTCGTTCGGGACGAAGAGGCC